>NZ_JACSMV010000008.1:0-72414 GCF_018618835.1 Exiguobacterium sp. s145
AATTAGGCTACCTGACACCGAAAAAATACGGTGTACTGGCAGCCTAATCAAGGTGTTTTATATGTGTCTCATATTGCTAGGTCAGTCTACCCCTCCTCTTTTTCTATATTATCATTAATCGTCTTAAAAAAAAATCGGAGAATCATTTACACGGTCTATAGAGTATTCCTATAATAAAAAAGTGAAGAGCAGGAGGGATAGACAATGTTGACGATTTATCGAAGTGATGTGACGGGGGCAGTCAACGAAATTCAGGAGTTTACAAAAGGTTCCTGGATTCATCTTGTCAATCCGACAAAAGACGAAGCCGATCAAGTCATCGCTGCTACGAAAATTCCTGAGGATTTTATTTATGACCCGCTTGATGTCGAGGAAAAACCTCGTTTTGAGAAAGATGATGAAGGTTTGTTGATGATCGTCGACGTTCCTTATATCGAAGAAGAATCATCCGGACGCCGTTACAATACGATTCCACTTGGTATCATCGTGACCTCAAGACACTTCATCACTGTCTGTTCGCAACAGCTGGATGTCTTGACGTTGTTCTCAGGGGGAAAACTCCGGGCGTTCCGGACGAATTACCGTTCCCGGTTCGTCTTTCAGATCCTCTATAAAGTCAGTTCGTCGTATCTTCGATTCCTGCGGCAGATTGACCGTCGAATGGATGAGCTCGAAGAAGAACTGCAACGTTCCATGCGAAATCAAGAAATTTTCCAATTAATGAACTTACAAAAATCACTTGTGTACTTCATGACTTCCTTGAAGTCAAACGACGGCGTACTCGATCGAATCATCAAAACGCCGAGTCTTGAGAAACATGAAGACGACGAAGACTTACTCGAAGATGTGTTCGTTGAACACCGGCAGGCTATGGAAATGGCCCAAATCTATAAAGATATCATCAGTTCGACGATGGATACGTTTGGTTCTGTCATCTCGAACAACGTCAACTTCGTCATGAAGTTTCTCGCTTCCATCACGATTGTCATCTCGATTCCGACGATGATTTCCGGAATGTTCGGGATGAACGTGCATGTACCGTGGGAAGGCGAAGTCATCGGCTTTTGGATTGTCTTCGGCATGATGATTTTCTTCTCGGGGCTGGCAGCCTTTATTTTATGGCGCCGCCGTTTCTTTTAGTTGAACTCCTTCAAAGTCGTAAAAAAATTAAAAAACCACTTCCTTTTGAATGCTTTAGTTTGAAAAAGAGTTCGGAGACGATTGTCTCTTCAGCTCTCTCCGGCTAAGTTCATCAAAGGAACGTGGTTTTTTGTTTCATTTAATTAATTTCGACGGTCACGAGACATAAATCGTCCGCATCATCACTTTGATCCGGTTGAATCAATTGATGGATGGCAGGACCCTGCTCGTGAATCAATTCACGGATGGCACTGATGCCTTCATCAATGCCTTTACTGTATAACTCCATGAAGCCGTCGGTATACAAGTAGACACAACCTGGCGAAACGAGGTCAATCGTTTGGCTTGTATACTCCGAATCTTCGAACATTCCGACCGGCAGTCCCGTATTCTCAAGCGGAATGATTTGATTTCCCATCCGTAACAAGCCCGGTGGATGTCCGGCATTGGCATAACTGAGTTTCATTTCATCCAGTTCGATGTACAAGTACACGGCCGTAAAATAAATCTCCGTTTCATCGCCCGGGAACAGGCGGCTCATCTGTTTGTTTAACTCCTCAAGGACTTTCGCCGGATCGCCGATGCGGTGTACGAGCTCAAATAAAATCGAACTCATCCCCATCGTGATCAAAGCGGAGGATACACCATGTCCCATGACATCAAACAGAATGATCCCGTATTTTTGCGGCGAAATCCGGTACCAGGCATACATATCACCCGCCAGTTTTTTCGAAGGAATGTACGTCGCCATAATCCGGATGTCTTCGTCCTCGATATTGGCACTCAGGACACTCTGTTGCAACTTTTGTGCTAAATCAAAGTCTTCCTGCAATACCTTTTCATACCGTTTTCGGGCGTCGATCGCTTGTTTGAGTGACATGGCGTTCCGGACACGGGCCAACAGTTCCGTTTTCCGGATCGGCTTCGTCGTATAGTCGGAAGCACCGGCATCCAGTCCGTCCGCAATATCCTCTTCATTTGATCGGGCGGATACGATGACGATCGGCAACTCATCCAAACCAAAGCGTTTACGAATTAAGCGGGTCGCATCGATACCGCTGATTCCGGGCATTTCGACGTCAAGTAATACAACATCCAGTGTTTCGATGAACAATGGATCTTCCATCAGCTCCAGCGCTTCTTCCCCGCTCATCGCTTTGACGACATCGTACCCCTCGTTTTCAAGCAAACGTTCTAAAATCATCAAATTCGTAAACTCATCATCTACGACCAGTATACTCATGTTGTCACCTCACTCTATCCATATATTCATTGAAAATAGTTTATCATACAATTTACATTTTCGTTTAGACGAAAGATACTTTTTCCGTCATACTAAAGAAGAATGAAAGGAGGAATGGATCATGTGGCTTTATGTCGTCTCCATTCTAATCATCGTCTTCGTCTTAGTCGCTTCAATCCTCGTGATTTCAAAGGGTTACGGCTACAAAGGCAATAAAGATGACATCGAAATCGATTACGATGAAATCAACCGTAAATTATCTGAAAAACACGATGATGAACATCGACCGTAAGACAATCAGACTGTCTCAGACCATCATATCATTGGATGGTCTTTTTGTTTTATTACAAATGCATGTTTTTAGTTGTGAGATAAGGGTATATTCCTATCATGGTCAAATCATATTCTAAGGGAGTGTCAATCATGCAACCAAACTTACCAAACGATCCACATGCCGTCCACGCTGAAAACCCGAACCGTCAGTTCGATCAGGAAACTTCATCTGGTCGTCAAGTCAGTTTACTTACAGGAATGCTGCTTGGCGCAGTCGTCGGTGGTCTCCTGACGTTACTCAGTTCTTCGAGCCGTCAAAATACGAAACAAAGCCTACGCGGCGCGAAAGATTCGGTCTCGACGCTTGCTTCATCGATTAAAGAAGATCCGTCTGGCAAAGCATCACAAGTCATCAACCAAGTGAAGAGCGCTTCAAGCATCATTCAAGAAGTCGCATCAGACGTTCAAAACGTCTACGATAAAGTCAACACAGAACTCGATACGGTCAAATCAGACGCTTCATCGGTCAAAGAGACTGTCAATGAAGCGAAAGGTGACCTAAACTCCATCAGCAGCAAAGTTGTTGAAGCAAAAGATGTGGCGCTCGGAAAAGAAGAAGCACCTCCTGAGCATCAACCGAACACTACTCATCAAAACGATTCTAATCAAGATGACTCTAAGCCAAATGATTCGCAACTCAACAAATAAATTCGACGACACCTTTCCGGGTAACGGAAAGGTGTTTTTCATTGAAAATATTTTACGACAATCGCGACACGTTCCCGCATACCATAACGCAGTACACCGGACAGTGGTGTCGCAGCGGGAATCGCGTCGGTCTTCAGATTCATTTGCGCTGCCTCTTTCCGGGCCCGGTACAAATGAAAGTCCGACGTCACGATCGAGACACGGTTTTCGGATGCCGGCAACAGCCGTTTTGAGAAAGTCAGATTTTCGGTCGTCGAAGTCGATTGATCTTCAAGCAATAAACGTTCTTCGCTGATTCCTGCTTGAATCATCCCCCGCCGCATCGCTTCCGCTTCTGAAATCGCTTCTCCGTCTCCTTGTCCGCCGCTTAAGATGAATGTCGTATCCGGGAACTGCTTTCCGTACCGGGCAGCCGCTTCAATCCGGTTACTTAAAATCAACGAAGGTGTCTCTCCTTTGACACCGGCTCCAAGCACGATAACATATGGATGTTTGCCGTTTGCGAGCGGCCGTTCTCCTTTCGCGACGAACCAGCCAATACTGAACCAAAAGACAGCGAGCAACAGAAGCAGCCCAAGACCAGTCTTATAAAAACGTCCTCCGATGCGTTTCATCGCTTTTTTCATTATGCTATCCCCTCAGTAGTAAAAGTCCTGCCGTTTAATTTTCACTTCTTTTTATACGCCGGACCTAAAAAAAGGTTTCACATCGTTTTCTCAGTCAAAAAAAGAGACACGTCCGAAAAAAATCGGTGTGTCCCTCTTTCAGATCTGTCTGACATTAATTTCCCCAAATCGATGTCACGTATTCCGGATGATCGATAAATGGATTCCGGTTTTTTTGCCACTTTTCAAAAATGATGTCATTGCGTCTGATTTCCGTCGCATCGACCGGATCCAGCTTATTCCAGGCTTTTAATGTCGACAATTTTCCGTGAAGTGGATTCGTGCCATTGCTGACATTTTCTGATGCTTCCAAATCAATTTCACCGCCGCCTTCATAGCGGACAGCCATATAGAAGATCATACGCGCGATATCGCCTTTGACACGTGTCGGCGGTTCCCATGAATCGCTGTCACGGTAACAGTCGCAACCGGCATACTTCGTGCCGCCGTTATCAAAATCAAGATTCCCCCGTGCACTGTTGACGACAACATCTTCCGCCCGCAGATGATGCAGATCCGTTCCCGGTCCGTTGCTTGTTCCGAAATCACCGTGCGACTTCGCCCAGACGTGCTCACGGTTCCATTGACCAACGTTCCCGCCGTTATTGCTCTTCGCAATCGATTTCCCCGTGTACAGTTCAATGACATTATTCGCATTGTTCGGATCTTGGTCCGTTTCCTTCAGAGCAGTCCAGACTGTGTCGTACGATACTTGTGTATGGTTATCAATGATGTCATGTAATGAGGCTTTTAATGCCGCACCTGTTTTACCTGACGCCGGCAGATAATATGCGTCGATCGTCGATTGTGACGTGACCATCTGTGGTCCGGCAACGATTTTGGTCGGTTCTGTCTTAGCGATAACCGGTGTAAACGAAATTGACCCGAGTGCAAGTGCAGCGACAAGCGCTCCGCTGATTTTCGACTTCCAATTCATACTGTGTTTCCCCCTTGGTTACATATGTACGAGCTCGTCTTACCTCCTCATTTTTACACCTCCTTTTACCTCTTGAGAAGCTGGACAAAAGACCTTAAAATCCGGCAAATAAAACTGAACCAAAATTCATCATCTCGTTCAAGAGTCCGATGGTCCTGTTTTTTTCTTAAGAACAGGTCAACCGATTGATTATTCTTCTCTTGAAAAAATATTCCAGGTTCAAAAGTCACGAAAACAAGATGTTCAGAAATAAACGTCGCGGATGATACGGTAAATTCCAAGACTTGATATACTGTAAATGCAAACGCTTTCATAAACTTACAGGAGGTCTTTTCATGAAACAAAAACGCTTGATTGTCGCGACTCTCGCGACTGCTACTTTTCTAGCGCCACTTGTGCAACCGATTGCAGTAGGTGCAACGGCGGATAACGGTACGATGATGCAGTATTTCGAATGGTATGTTCCGAATGACGGCAACCACTGGAATCGTCTCGGCAGTGATTCAACGAAACTCGATCAACTCGGAATCACGTCTGTCTGGATTCCGCCCGCTTATAAAGGAACCACACAAAATGATGTCGGTTACGGAGCTTATGATTTATACGATCTCGGCGAATTTAATCAAAAAGGAACCGTCCGGACGAAATACGGAACGAAAGCTCAACTCAAAACGGCCATCAATCAACTACATACAGCCGGCATCGATGTCTACGGGGATGTCGTTATGAACCATAAAGGCGGAGCGGATTTCACGGAAGCCGTCACAGCCGTCGAAGTAAACGGCAGCAACCGGAACCAGGAAATCTCGGGTGACTATCAAATCCAAGCCTGGACCGGATTTGATTTCGCCGCGCGGAACAATACCTATTCGAACTTTAAATGGAAATGGTATCACTTCGACGGAACGGACTGGGATCAATCCCGTTCAAAAAGTGCCATCTATAAATTCCGTGGGACCGGAAAAGCGTGGGATACCGATGTCTCGACCGAAAACGGAAACTATGATTACCTGATGTATGCCGATATTGATTTCGATCATCCGGAAGTCCAGCAGGAAATGAAGAACTGGGGCAAATGGTATGTCAACGAACTTGGTCTCGACGGATTCCGTCTCGATGCCGTCAAACATATCAAACACGGTTACCTTGCCGACTGGCTCGCAAACGTCCGTCAGACGACCGGAAAACCGTTATTCACGGTGGCTGAATATTGGCAGAACGACCTCGGGACGCTGCAAAACTATTTGAGCCGGACGAACTATCAGCAATCGGTCTTCGATGCTCCGCTCCACTATAAGTTCGAGCAGGCAAGTAAAGGCGGTGGCTATTATGACATGCGGACGATCTTTGACGGCACACTTGTCAAAACGAATCCCGTCCAGGCCGTCACACTCGTCGAAAACCATGATTCCCAACCCGGACAGTCGCTCGAGTCAACGGTACAGTCATGGTTCAAACCGCTTGCTTACGCCATGATTCTGACACGTGAACAAGGATATCCGTCGGTCTTCTACGGCGATTACTACGGGACAAAAGGCACGTCGAACCGTGAAATTCCGGCGCTTGCCTCTAAAATCGATCCGTTGTTAAAAGCGCGGAAAGACTTTGCCTTCGGAAAACAAAATGATTATCTCGATAATGCGGACGTGATCGGCTGGACGCGTGAAGGTGTGACCGACCGGGCGAAATCTGGTCTTGCAACGATTCTGTCGGACGGTCCGGGCGGCAGTAAATGGATGTATGTCGGTCTTCAAAACAAAGGTGAAGTCTGGACGGACATCACCGGTAACAACACCGCTTCCGTCACGATCAATCAGGACGGCTACGGTCAATTCTTCGTCAACGGCGGCTCGGTTTCCGTATACCGCCAGCAGTAAGTGCATACAAAAAGCCGATTTCCGAAGGACTTTTTCCGTCCTTTGAAAATCGGCTTTTCTTATTCGGCCAGTCCGACGCTGCTCCGGACATGTTCCCCCTGCTCAATCGCTTCGAGCAAAAAGTGGGCGACGTCCGCCCGGTTGATTTGCTTCGCCTGTTCCGGGACACCGCTCTCTGTTTGGCGATACAAGCCGGTCAACGGACCGTTCATCAATCGAAGCGGTCGCGCGACCGTATACGCTACATCGGCCTGTTTCAACAGTTCAATCGCCTGCCGGTGATCCTTTAACGGATTCTTAAGAATTTGTTGGGCAAGTAATCCTTGTGCACCCGGAAGCTCCTGATCGACTCCGGCAGAAGCGACATAACCGATCCGGTCGACGCCATTCACCTTCATCGCGTTCACGATTCGTAAGAGACTCCGCTCGAGAAAGCCGCTGTAAGACAGACTCTCGGTTCCGAGGGCTGTCAGCACCGCCTCTTGTCCCTGCATGGCTTGATTCACCGCTTCCTGATTAAGTACATCCCCTTCGATGACTTGCAGTTTTCCGTCCGTCAACTCGAGTTTATCCGGGTTACGAACGAATGCCGTCACCGTATGCCCGTGGGCGATTGCCTGTTTGACCAACTCCTGTCCGGTTTGTCCGGTCGCTCCGAAAATAATCAGCTTCATACAAACTGCCTCCCTTTATCTGTTCTTTTATTCAACTACCCTTCCCTTTCAGTCCGTAATCGTCCGGTCTTTTTTCCTGAATCAGAAAATAGTTTCTTCTTGTTTTCAATTTGTGCTAAAATTCAGTTAATATTATTGGATATTTTTTCCTTAAGCTGATGCATTTTCTGGATTTCCAACAAAACAGCTGTTTGAATTTCATTTCATGATATGGAGGCGTACATATTGAAACTACAACAATTAAAAGACCAGCTCAATACCATTTACCTGGGAAAGTCCGATGTCATCGATTTGTGTTTAACGGCCTTGATTGCCGAAGGGCATATCCTGCTCGAAGATGTTCCGGGGACCGGGAAGACGATGCTCGCGAAAGCTCTTGCCAACAGTTTTGACAGTGCCTTTTCCCGGATTCAGTTCACAGCGGATCTCCTGCCGTCTGATGTCATCGGCTCCGACTTCTTTAACATGAAAACACAGGAATTTGAGAACAAACGCGGACCGCTATTCGCGAACGTCGTGTTGATCGATGAAATCAACCGGGCTGTCCCGCGCACCCAGTCGGCTCTGCTCGAAGCGATGGAAGAACGTCAAGTCTCGATCGGCGGAACGACGTATCAGATGCCAGCTCCGTTTTTTGTCATCGCAACGCAAAATCCGATCGAATCTGCCGGAACGTTCCCGCTCCCGGATGCTCAGCTTGACCGGTTCATGGTCGCGATCGAAGTCGGATATCCTGATCTTGAACACGAACGGCAACTGCTGAACGAAGTCTTGGCCAATGTCCGGAAACAGGCCATCGGCATCGCAACGGGCGGTGACCTGATTACCTGGCAGGAAGAAGCCCGGCGTATCCACGCCTCTCAGGACGTCCTCGATTACCTGCTCGCCATCGTCCAAGCGACCCGTCATCACGCCCTTGTCGAAGTCGGAGCCAGTCCCCGCGGGGCGATTGCTTTGCTTCGGGCATCACAAAGCTTTGCTTTCCTGAGCGGCCGCGATTTTATCATTCCGGAAGACGTCAAATACTTGGCAAAACATGTGTTGTCCCATCGCTTGACGCTGACGCTCGAAGGCGGTATCAAAACGACAAAAGCCGATTTGTTACTTCATCTGCTTGACGATATCCCGGTTCCGGTCGAAATGGGGTGACAGGATGCACATCGAACGTTCCGTTCCTTTTTGGCTCGAGCGCCGGCTCTTTTCCGTCTATGTCATCTTGACGTTCGTCTTCTTATTTATCCCGGGACTCTCGTTGATCGGTTTTCTGTTTGCTGCCGTTGGAACCATCCACTACGTCGTCGGTCAGACCGAAAAACAATTACGGCGGGACATTTCCTTAGAGTGGAAACATTACGAACCGTTGATGTTTAATCAGGAATCGGCCTCATTACGCCTGCAGCTTTTTGGTCTCGAAGCCCTGCAAAAATTAGGGTTAAAAACCACGCTGCGGTTGCATACGGAAGAGGGTCTGATCTTTCCCGAAATGGATCCGCTTCATCCGCATACCTATCACGCCGTCATTGAATCGGACGAACAACTCGAGATTCCGATTCAGGCGATGCGGCGGGGACCGGCTCATTTTGATGAACTCACATTAACCATCCGGCTCCCTTGGCGGATGGGTGTGTATCTCTTCACCTTTGATGACTTTCCTCAATTTACGGTCCTGCCTTCGTTGACGGCACAGGCGACACCTCTCCTGTTAAACCGTCTGCGGATCGGGGACCGCGCGGATCGCTACTCCCCGCTGAAAAACAAACTGGTTCAACTGGGCGCTAAACCGTATACGTCAGAACCATCCAAGGAAATTGATTGGTATGCGACAGCGAAGACCGGCCGGTTGCAGGCAAAAGTCTTTGAAACGAGCAACCAGGATACGTTCACGCTCGCCTTGAATCTGTCCGGACCAAGCGGTTATGGATTGCATACGAATTTCGAGACATTCCTTGATCAGACAGCCTTTCTGGTCAGTGAGCTGATCAAGGAAGGATGTAAGGTTGAATTGTTCATCAATCATCTGGATGTAAACAACCGGATGACTCATTTGAAGTTGCAGGAAGGACCGCCTCAACTGAAACAAATCTTATTGACGCTTTCGACACTGTCGACGCGGGATACCTATATTCCGACCGGACAATTCGAACGGTACGTCACACGCCGGAAACACCGCAACAGTCAATTGATTCAAATTGGCAATGATCTCATTCAGGCTATCGGTTAAACTGCTAGTGTAGGAGGAAAAACATGTCGTCGTTTATCATTCGTAAAACCACTCAACTTGTATTTGCTTTTCTTGTTTTAGTCAGTATCAGTGCTCTGCCGGGTTTAATCGTTCAGATGCGCCCGGATTTTCCGGGCTATTTCAAAATGGTCCAACAGCAGCTCGGTCTGTTGACGACTTCCGCCCCGTTGACTTATTACAATGTCACCGCTTCCGAAAAAAGACCGCTGATGCCTGATCTCCAGCCGTTCATTCAGGAAACGCTCGTCATCTTCACCAGTGCGCTGATCTGTTCATCGGTCGTGGCGTTGCTTTATGCTTTTTTGTTTTACCGGACCGGATCAAAAACCCGGTCCGTCCTGACACAATCCGCCCGGCTCCTTGAAATGATTCCTGATTTATTTTGGATCATTGTTTCCCAGTCCATCATCGTTTTTTTATTCAAGACGACCGGATTTAATCAAATTGAAATTGCCGGCGGATTCGCAGAGTCGATTCGTTTCCTGCCGATTTTGACCTTATCATTGACGACTGTCTTTTTCTTCATCAAATGGTTGACCGGCCGGATTCAGGAAGAACAGCATGCGAGCTATCTGGAGTTGGCCCGTGCTAAAGGCATGCACTCGACCCAACTGTTTTGGCAACATTTGATGCCCAATCTGTTTTATCGGTTTTATCTGTTTTTCCGGACCAACACCATTACGATTCTGTCGAGCCTGGTCGTCATCGAGTATGCTTTTAACGTCCAGGGACTGTTCCGTTTTATCTTGATCAATCAAGATTTTTCGGTATTACTCGTTTTGTTGCTCCTCATTTATGTACCCTTTTTCATTTTGGATACAGTGGCAGAACTTTGTATCCCCCGCTCGTGGAAAGGAGAGATTTCATGAGACGTGTTTTACTGCGTGACCCCGTCTTTTGGATGTGTCTGCTGTTCTTCGGGACATTACTGATACTCAGTTTTGCCAATTCCGTATTTCGTGATGGGCAGGTTGATCAAATTCAGAATCTCTATTCAAAGGATGGCACATTTATCGCCACCTCGCCGCTTGAACCGTCTGCGGAGCGATGGCTCGGGACGGATCGTTCCGGAAACGATTTGTTTCAAGTGATGATTGAAGGTGCCAAGTGGACGATCGGTATTTGTGTCAGCATCGCCTTCGCCCGAATCGCTCTCGCGCTGCTGATCGGTATTCCGCTCGCTTTTCGGAAAAAACGGCTGTATACGGCATTACGACTCTTGTTGGACGGTTTCTTGATTCTCCCGATTTCGCTGATTGCATTATTCATTCTGTTACCGGCGTTCCAGTTCGTCGATCCCGCCGAGATTCCGTCTACGTTCTCACGGGTCTTGCTTGAAATCAGTGTCTTGACGTTACTCGGTTTACCGGCACTCGTGCTGTATTTCATCGGTGAAACCCGGCAACTGCTCGCTCAAGAGTTCATGTTGGTCGCCCGGACACTCGGCGGGCGTCCGGGCTATCAATTCCGGACACACATCTGGCCGCACCTGTTGCCGACGTTGACGATTGTCTTCATGCAACAGTTTGTCCAGACATTGATGGTCCTGATCCATCTCTCACTGTTCGGCATATTTTTCGGCGGAACACTTGTCTTGTTTGAAGGCAATGCTGCTCCGACGATTTTTGAATGGGCTTCCCAGTTCGGTTATTATTTCTTTCAATTCACGGCCGTCTCCTGGATCAACCATCTGTTTTTAGTTCCGGCAATCGCTTTGGCTTTGCTCGTGTTCTTTGCCAATCTACTGACGAGCCGCCTCGAGCGTGCTTACCGCTTGCGTCGACAACAAATGATTCCCACTGTCCCGCTTGCTGAAGCAGACGCGGAAGCCGCCGCGGCCCGCTTATTCGACCCGTTTGATCCGGTCGACATCTCAATCAAATCATAGGAGGATGTATGAAACGAATAGCTGTTGGTACCGTCATTGTAGTTTATATGACGGTTTTTAGTTTTTCACTTTGGGCCTATCAACATCCGGTCCTGACCAGTTCCGACCAGTCGAAATTACTCCCGACCCGTGTCAAACAGATTCGTTCGGCGACATCGACGAACGATCTCAAGTCCTGGGTTGCGCAAGCAAAACAGCGGCAGGAAACCGTTTCTGTCGCCGGTATGCAACACAGCCAGGGCGGACAAACCTATCTCCCGGATACGACAGTTCTCGATATGACGGATTACGACCGAATTTTGGAATATACGCCGGACAATCACCGGATTACAGTCCAAAGCGGAATCACCTGGGCCGAAATTCAGGACCGGATTCAGCCGGACGGACTGGCGATTCAGGTCATGCAATCCCAAAACATCTTTACGGTCGGTGGTGCCCTCAGCGTCAATGTCCATGGCCGGGATATCCGCTACGGTTCCCTGCTCGATACCGTCGACTCGTTCCGGCTGTTAAAGTCAGACGGTACCGTCGTCCATGTCAGCCGACACGAGAATGCGGATTTATTCCGCCTCGTCCCCGGCGGATACGGACTGTTCGGCATCATTTTGGATGTCACCCTGAAACTGACCGACGACGAATGGTATACCGAGCAGACCGTCGCTTTGGACTATCATGATTATCCGGCTTATTTCCGTCAACATGTACTCGGTGATGCTGACGTCCGGATGCATATCGGACGTATTTCCGTCGCGCCGGACGGGTTTTTCAAAGAGATGTATGTGACGAATTATCATAAAGCCGAACGAACGGTTCCGATTGAAGAGGAACCGCTTAAGCAGGAAACAATCATTGCTCTGCCGAAAGCCTTACTCGGTCTCTCCCGGTACAGTGACTTCGGCAAAAATAAGTTGTGGTCCTTCCAAAAGTCGTATTTCCTGAAGCAGAGCGGGACGTATGAATCCCGGAATAATGTCATGCGGTCCGACAGTGCTTTCATGGAATATATCAGTCCCGGCCGGACGGAGTTACTCCAGGAATATTTTGTTCCGGTTGATTCGTTTGTTTCCTATATCGATCAGTTGCGGACGATTTTAACGACCGACGAATTAAATGTCTTAAACATTACGATCCGCTATGTCGAGCAGGATAGAACGGCCGCCTTGTCTTATGCCAAACAGGATATGTTTGCCCTCGTCTGGCTGATCAATACGGAAACGGATCCGGCATCCATCAACGAAACGAAGCGGATCGTCCAGAAATTGATCGATGCGACACTCGAACATCAGGGCAGTTACTACCTGCCGTACTATCCGTTTGCGACACGCGATCAGTTCACCGCAGCCTATCCGAATGCCGCTGCTTTTAAAGCCGCGAAACAACGGCAGGATCCCAAAGGACTTTTCATGAACCAATTCTATCTGGACTATTTGAAGTAAGGAGACAACGATGAATTATCCACTTTTTGTTCGTATTCAAAGTATGATCTTAATGAGCAGCAGTATCATTTTCCCCTTTTATTTGTTACTCGTCCGGCAAATCGGGGATTCCTATGCCCAGTTCGGTCTGGCCTACGGTCTCTTCACGCTGACGTCAGCGTTCGCCTATCTCGGTATCGGTCGTTTAAGCGACCGGTTCGGCGACCGGTCCCTGCTGATTTTCCATACGTTCGGTATGGCACTGATTTTATTGTATGTTCCGATCGTCACGTCCATCAGTCACGTCTACCTGATTCAAATCATTATGGGAATACTCGGGGCATTCCAAAAGAATACGGAAAAAACCATTCTCGCCCGGCAGGAGCTCGCTCTGACAACGGTCGGTCAGACAATCGGCCGCTATCACTTTAAGACGTCCCTCTGGTCGGCGCTCGGCATCATCGCCGCCGGTTATCTGATTGATTTTTTGACGATTGGTAGTCTCTTTTATATCATCTCTGCCGTTTATTTTTATGTAACGGTCCGTTTACTTTGGGATCGGCCGCGTTCCGAAAAAAAACAGGCGGATCCTTCATCGTCAAGCAGCGAAGTGGGTATAAAGAAGTAGAAGGGATGTGATGGCATGATTGATGTAACCCATTACTCACAGACATTCGGAAAACGAACGGTCTTGACCGATGTCCAGTTTTCAATCGGTCGGGGGGAAATCGTCGGATTGATCGGACCAAGCGGCTCCGGCAAAACGACTTTAATCAAGTCCTTGATCGGTCTGCAGCAACCGACGACCGGGACGATTACCGTTCTCGGAACACGACAACCCTCACTCGCACAAGCCGAGAAAATCGGTTATATGGCACAATCTGATGCGCTCTATGAAGACTTGACGGCAAGAGGGAATCTCAAATACTTTGGAAAATTGTACGGTTTGAAAAAAGCACGGCTCCGGGCCCGGATCGAAACCGTCCTTGAATTCGTCGATTTAAAAAAAGATGCTGATCGCCCGATTCATCAGTTTTCCGGCGGAATGAAGCGGCGGCTCAGTCTTGCCATCGCTTTGATTCATGAACCGAGTCTTTTACTGCTCGATGAGCCGACAGTCGGGATTGATCCTGCGCTCAAAAAAACATTTTGGCATGAATTTGAACAACTGCGTCAATCCGGTGTAACAGTACTCGTCACGACACACGTCATGGATGAAGCCGAGCGTTGCGATCGTCTGTTGTTGATTCAGCACGGCCGCCTGATCGAAGCCGGTACACCGGACGATCTGATTCAGCGCTTTGGTTCCATCGACGAAGCTTTCATTCAAAAGGAGCAAGTATGATGCAAACTCTGACGGTAGCGGAACGTGTCATTTCACAAATTTTTCGGGATAAACGGACGATTGCGATGATGTTTCTCGCTCCGCTGTTTGTCCTGTTCTTACTGTCAACGATTCTCGGCTCGAGCTCGGATGATGTGACGATCGGTACGGTCGATCTTCCGACAGCCTTTCAAGATACGTTAAAAACAAAAACCGATACCCGTACCTTTACAGACAAAACGGCCGGTGTCACCGCCATGAAGGATCGCGAAATCGATGCCCTAATCACCTTTCAACAGAATCAGCCGCAGATTTTGATTGAAGGCGGCGATATTTCAAAAAATGCAGCAGCGCTCCAAGTCATCCAGGAGACCTTGATCACGATTCAAGGACAACAAACGTCTGCTGCCAATACGAAACTTACGGCAGCCGTTAAACAGTTGCAGAAACAGTTGACTCAATTGACGAATCAAACGTTTGAAAAACCGCAACCTGTCGCACCGGCCGTCACTAAACCCGACATCCGATTTTTATACGGCAATCCGGACGCTGAATTGTTTGACCAAATCGCTCCTGCCTTAATGGGCTTTTTTATCTTCTTATTCGTTTTCATCATTGCCGGTGTCAGCTTTTTACGGGAACGGTCGAGCGGCACACTGGAATGGACACTTGCGACTCCGCTCAAACGGTCGAGCATTGTCTTCGGTTATTTCGTCGGTTTCTTTTTATTCGTCACGATTCAAACGATTCTCATCCAACTGTTCATCGTCAACGTACTTGACGTGACGCAACAGGGGAATTACTTCCTGCTTTTGTTCGTCAATCTTTTGACGGCAAGCGTCGCCTTGTCACTCGGTTTACTGCTGTCGAGTTTTTCCCGGACGGAATTTCAATTGATTCAGTTCATTCCTTTAGCAATCGTACCTCAGATCTTTTTCAGCGGACTGTTTGATTTGAGTGATGCGCCGCTTTGGGTGGAAGTCATCAACCGGTTGATGCCGTTGACTTATGCTGCGCACGCCTTGCAAAATATCATGACTCGGGGCTACGGGTTGCAGGACATTTGGGTCGACCTCGTCGTACTGGCAGGATTTGTTGTGTTATTCGTCGCCCTCAACATGCGGGCTCTCAAAAAACAACGCCCGGTCTGAGTTCATTGACCTCATTTTCCCGACTCCATTGACAATCCATTTTTTTCCTTATACAATCAAAAAAAACGCGAAATGAGGCTGACCGATGTAAATTCATCTATTTACCCACCCACTAACTAAATACGAACGATGTGGAGGTTTTATAGATGAACCGATTTACAACTTTACTGGTCAGCCAGTGGGTAGCAAATGCGGGAGATGCGCTCTACATCGTCGCTCTCATCGCTACCCTGTATGCTGAAACCGGACAGGCCAGCACTGCTGCCCTATTCCCGATTGCCGTGACAGCAGGCATGACGATCAGCGGATTTTTCTTTGCCGATCTCGCAAGACGGTTCCGTCATGCTTCGCTTTTGTTATCCAGTCAGCTTTTAAAAACGATCAGCCTCGGTCTGATTGTATTTTTTGATTTACCGTTCGGTTATCTGCTTGGATGCGTCGTCTGGATTGCCTTTCTCGACGGATTTGCCCGACCGCTCGAAAGTGCCTTCCTGCCGCGCATCACGGATAATCTTCAAAAAGCCAACAGTCTGGTTCAAGGGACAAACCAAGTTGTTCAACTGGTAATGTGGCCGCTCGGTGCGATTTTTGTCAGCCTCGGCTCCCCCGGTCTCGTCCTGACGATTTCATTCGGTTTGTTTGTTTTGGCAAGTCTCTGGACCGGTCTGTTTCGTCATCAGGTCCGTCAACTCGCGGATCCTGTCGAAGAAATGCAGGAAACACCATCGTTCCGGTCGAGCTTCCGCTATACATGGTCGACTGAACCGGCCCGGCTGAATACGACATTGCTCGGCATCGACGCCTTTACCAGTACCGCCTGGATTTCAGCGTTATTCCTTGTTTATATTGATACGCATCTCCATGTATCTGACAGCTGGTGGGGCATCTTAAATGCCTTTTACCTGCTCAGCATGATCGGCGGCAGTTATTACATGCTCCGCCGGACCAAGTCTGCTTCCCTGTTAACACTGAGTGTGGCATTATCGGTTGGAGCCACCGTCTTATTTGCTTTTGCACCGTCTGTCGTCTTTGCCGTTGTCGCCTGTGTGTTGCAGGGCGCTTCTAGCCAACTACGGGCGATTGAGCTGACTACCCGTTTACAGGAAGCGACGCCAGCCGCCCGCTTACCTTATGTCTACAGCATGCAACAAACCTTCTATACGCTCAGCTTTTGTCTCGGCAGTCTGCTGTTCGGATTACTTGCGGACCGTTTGAGTATCGAGACCGTCTACTGGATCGCGGCCGCGGTCGCTCTGCTGATGTTCCCGGTAGCCCGGCGTTTGCCTGATGCCGTTGCGATCAAGCAGAAACAGCGCATCTCATAAGACAAGCACACAAAAGAGAGGTTTTTTCAGGTATCCCACCTGGAAAAGACCTCTCTTTTTCACCTTTTCGTTGCTATCTTTTTTGATGAAATACCAGCAATCCTGTTCCCATCAACAGACAGACAAGTCCAAGCGAGAAATAGGCTCCGCCAAGACCTGAACTTTGACTGATTTGGCCAAACCCCAATCCGATACCGATCGTCACCACACTCTCAAGCATCGACAGTATTGAACTGCCGGTCGCCCGAACATCATCTGTCAACATGCCCTGCATCCATGTCGTCAGGACTGGTTCCGACCAACCGTAAATCAAAAACAGCCCTATCAAGACAAGGACGGACCATCGACTGTCCATCACAGCGAGTAAGATAAAACCGCCTCCATACACAAGTAGAAGAACGCTGAGCGGGACGAACGGACGGTCCGGTTTAGGCAAAAGATTACCGAGTCCCTGGGCAACCATCAAGCCAATCAAGATAATCCCAAACCAGAAGACGGAAATACCTTGATCCTGAACATACAATTGCCAAAACTCATCCAAGAACGTCAATGTCGCCCCAAACGAAATGCTGAGTAACGTCATCCGGATGAACGAAGGAACAAAGTTCCACCGACGCCAGTTGTAACGCGTAACAGAAACTGCCGGTCGTCCGGATTTGTCCGGTTCAGTCAACAAGTAGCTGACGAAAACAGCCGCCGTCAAGCAACCAAGCGAGAGATGATAATGCACCGTCAGCTCATACGATGTCGCAAGCCATGCTCCAATCAGCGCCGCACTACCGGTTGCTGCAAGGCCTGCCGCGTTTATCCGACCAATCGTTTTCTCAAAATGCTCCCTTCCCCCTAGTTGCTCCATCGTTTCGTAAATCAATGCCTCTTCCGCTCCGCTGACAGCAGTACTTCCGATTCCGGCTAACACCATCGCGAGTAAAAAGGACGACAGGTCGTACGCGTGAAGCAAGATTACAAACGATAACGTTTCAAATAGGGTTCCTGTCAGCAGACTGATTTTCCGTCCCAACCGATCAGCGAACAAACCAAATGGGACTTCTAGCATCATCACCGTCAGGGCAAACACGATTTCAGCATACACGACGTCCTGCACCGTCATGCCACGTTGTTGCCAAAACAAGCGCTCAATGACATACGCGGGCAGACAGGCGGTCAAAAAACGAATCAGGTACAGCAGTTGAATATTCCGTCGAAGTCGAACTTAGCAAGGCGGTCGTATCTGTTTCACAGTGAATTCCTCCTTTTTGAATAATATTCTGTCACCTGTTTTTTACTTTTCCCGTCACTGTTTCTTCCGAATCGTTTTACACCAAAAAGCAGACAACGGATAGTCCGTTGTCTGCTGCTGTTTCAATCTGCTTATCTTTTATGGTCTTTCGCGTGTTCCGTTCCGGTAATCGTTTCAAGCGAACTCACCTGCACGAACGGCAGTTCAATCGTAAAGGTCGAACCGCTCCCTTCTGTTGATTCCACATGGATCAACCCGTCATGGGCACGGACGATTTCCTGACAGATTGCAAGGCCAAGACCGGTCCCGCCGATTTTCCGGCTGTCAGAATTATCGACCCGGTAAAACTTACTGAAGAGTTCCGGTAAGGCGTGTTGCGGAATCCCGATTCCTTCATCGATGATTTGGATCCGTAACCGGTCCTCCAGCTCTTCCAGCTTAAGCTCAATCTCTCCGCCGTCCGGTGAATATTTAATGGCATTATTAATCAAATTCCCGAATAATTGCCGCATTTTTGGTTCGTCCGCTTCAATCCAACGAAGCGGCCGGTCCCCGGTTTCGAGTGTCAATTGGTGATGACTCGTTGAACCGGCATGGAATTCGGCAACTTCCTGAATCAAGTTCCGAAGATCGAGTTTTACAAACTGATACTGTTGCTGACTGGATTCCATGCGCTGAACATCAAGAAAATCATTGACGAGACTCGTCAGACGTTGCGTCTCCGAATGAATCGTCGTCAAGTACCGTTGCTGACGATCGACAGGCAAGTCTTTTGCGAGCATCAACTCGGTATAACCAAAGATCGAGGCAAGCGGCGTCCGCAACTCATGGGATACCGTCGACACGAACTCGGACTTCATCCGGTCGATACCGGTTTCGATCGTCACGTCCCGCAGGACAAGCATCGTTCCCCGGAAACGGCCGCCGTATTGAATGCCTTCCGCGTACACTTGAACGAACCGTTCCTCTTTGTTTAAGGATAAAGACAAGCCTTCAGTCGGAATGTCGTGGCGGCAGACTCGGTTCATATATTCGAGAAACGCCTCGTGCTGGTCGACCTGGACAGCCAACTCTTCAATTTTGACATCAAGTGTCATCAACCCCTCGTTAAATTGATCGTGGGACGGATGATGGAATAAGGCCAATAATGGTTTATTGGCAAAAATCTTGTCATCTTCGATATAAATGACCGCTTCACGGATTGAGTGCAACAACTTCGATGTTTTCTCGCGTTCCCGCTCGATTTCATCAAACACCCGCATCCGAAGCAGGGACAAGGCCAATTGCCGGGAGAAGGACCAAATTTCTTCCGTTTGTTCTTCATTGAACTGGTCCCGGTAACGGACCAGATAAATGCTAGCAATCATCGTATTGGTCGACGGATCCATGACCGGAACGACCGTTTCATACATACTGTACGGATACGGCAACGGATGATCACTCGTCACTTGTTTCGTCGAACGGACAGCATGCTTGTGCATCCGTGCCCGTTCCAGTAACGAAATCGAAGAGTGTAACAACTGATGTTGCTGATCCGGTGTCATACCGTACGATACGATATCCGTATAGCGGTCATCGTCAAGGAAAACAATCGCCCCGAGCTCGGCATCTGTAATCGTAATCAACTTTTCAATGATGGCCGGATACGCCGTCAACGTCTCACGGGAAGCGAGCGTTTCCGTCAACTCGTTGCGATACCGCAAATGCGTTTCGTTTCGCAACGTAGTGTCGAGTGCTTCTTCGAGTTCCTCTTGTTGCATCTGCAGCTCTTCCTGCTGGGCAACGAGTTCTTCCTGCTGACTCTGCAATTCATCGTTACTCGACACGAGTTGCATTTTCTGCGAAGAAATCGAGGCAGCCATCTGATTGAAGTTGGTCGTCAGTTCGCCGATTTCATCCCGGGCATTTACGACCTTGATCGGTGTCGCGTCCTCGCCTCGGGCGAGACGGCTGCTTTCCCGGTTCAATTGACGCAACTGGCCGGTCAACCGCGAAACGAACGGTCGGACGAGCAAGGCAATGATCAACAGCAGGACAGCAAGATTAACAAATCCCAATATCTGTGAAGCGTTAACCTGTTTTCCGAGCTTTTCTTGGGCCGCGAGCTCTTGTTTATTTAATGAGTTGCGGTACTTTGTAAAGACGGTCTCCATGTCGACGATACTTGAGCTCATATCAGCCGCACTTTTCGTCTTGATGTTGAATTTCCGTTTCGGATCGAGCTTAGGCGCCTGCGTGACTTTTCCGAGCGTTGCCATCTGCAGGAACGGTTCGGTTACGTCGCCGTCTTTTTTGGCAGCAACGTAGTTCGTCAGACTCGGCATGACACGTTGTGTGTACGCCGTGTACAGCGATCGGGCGTCTTTTGCATACTGTTTTTCTTCTTTAAAACGGGCATTTTTCTCAAACCAGGTCGTTTGTTGATTGATATTATCCTTTTTCCGTTCAATTTCTTCGAGCATTGCTTCATCGCCCAGTAAGACGAATCCGCGCATTTCATACTGAAGACTTTGCCATGATTCATATAAGTTCGTCGCACGTGTCCGATGATCGTTTAATGTCAGCAGTTCCTGACGTGATGTCTGAACCTGACTTTTCGTATAAAAATAAACGCCGGCTGAGGTCAGCACGAGTGTCAAGATAACCATATAGAAGGCAGACATAATTTGGCGTCCAATCGTTCGATTAAGCCATGACTTCATCTATTCATCCCCCTCTACTTGTAAAAATTTAAACTAATTGTTTCTAAACCTTATTCTAAAGGTTTTTTAGGCAAAACCACTAAATATGCTCAAAAAAGATTACTTTTCATCTAACTTTAATCTAAATGCTTGTATGTTACAAAGAGATTTCAAAAAATGGGGGATTTTAGGACGATTTGTTAAAAGGAGCTGATTCCAAAAGGCATCACTCGTTCTTTCACGCCCTTTTCTCAGGCGAGATACAAGCCAGTTTGTCTCTGACAGCCCAACTTGTACTTTTTCCTGCAGGAGTCGCGTGAACCGGGTGATCTTTTTTAACGAAAAAAGAGTGACGGAATTGGAATCCGTCACCCTTTTCTTTGTAGAGACTGACTCGTGAGTCGGCTCCAAACCATTAAAAATTAGAATGATTGGAGTGATCGTTCTGTTGCTGATTGACGTGCATCTGATGGTGGTCATGGTGATGATGCATACTCGAATGACGGCGGACAGGTTCTTCATCCGCGAGCGGATCCCCCATCAACACACCGAGTCGTGCATATTGTGCCGCGATGTCTTTTTTCGTTGCCTCCTGTACCTGATCCGTCTGTTGAATCAACGATAGAATCCCTTTCGCCAAACGAATCGGTTCGAGATTCGTCTTTTCGACCGGAAACGATGACAAGGAGCGGAGATAATCCAGATACCGCTGTGCACTTTCCTCCGACGGTGTCACGAGTTCCGAGGCATGATGCCGGAGCGACTTCGTCAGACTGTGTGTCGAGGCACCCTGTGTAATCATCGCAAACAGACCGATGACGAAAATACATACGATGATTCCAAAAAAGATCATCATAAAAACCGGCATTCCGGAAAAAAAACCGTCACCTTCGATATACAGCAACAGTCGGTTGCCGTTAAGCAATGAAGCGATTCCTGAAAACGACATAAAAGCCCTCCTCGTTTCGTGTGATAGTTACTCTTACGCAACACGAACCAGGAGGGTTTCCGTTTTTTTGTTAAGTTTCTAAGGAAACTTCTGCATTAAACCAATCTTCGACGAATAAAAAACCATCCGGCCGGTCAATCCGGTACGAATAGAGGACGGCGAAATCACCGTCTGTCATCATCGGCAAGGTCAATTCCCGTAAGACTGCTTTCACCTCTTCCGTCATCACCGTTTCGTAACGGACGAAATCGTCTTCCCGGGTTTCCTGCTCCGTTAAATACGGCAACAGCAAGGATTTTCCGAACGATTGCGGATCATCGATGACTTCGGCCGTCACCCCGAACAATTCCTCCGCTTCTTCGATCAAAGCATCCGCCTGCCCGATCGTCACTTCGTTCGGAAACCAGACCGTCAGCTTTGTCCCCTCTTTTAAAAATTGTTCAAACATCGGGATAAAGGTTTTATTCTCCATTAAATCGTAATACATCAAGCTTCTCCCTTCACGAACTCAAATTTCAATTGGTGTTGTTCCAAATACAGCATCGCCTGGAAAGTCCGCCCGTTCTTTTTCATCTCAAGCGGTTTTGTTTTTCCGTTCGCGAGCATTTTTTTCAGCTCGGTTTGTGTCAGACGCGCCCCGAGTATCGTCTTCGGCAGGGTAAACCCGCAATTGTTTTTCTGATAGGCACTGCACCCGTAAAACTTTCCACGATCAAGCAGTTCCGCCTGACAGACGGGACAGATGCCGACCGGCCGGTTCGTGGCGCCGCGCGCCCGTTTAGCCGGAACTTGCGTCGGATCGACTTCCAGTTGTTCCACCCGTGTTTTCGCATCCTGGACTAAATGCTGGGACAGCTTCTTCGCCTGATCGACAAATTGAGCCGCGGATGCTTCCCCTTTGCCGATTTGGTCGAGCCGGCTTTCCCACTTTGCCGTCATCTCCGGGGAAGCGAGGATACTGCCGCTGACGGCTTCAATCAAAATCCGCCCTTTTGCTGTCGGATGGAGTTCTTTTTTCTTGACTTGAATGTATTCCCGGCGTTTCAGTCCGTCGATGATGCCGGCGCGTGTCGCTTCTGTTCCCAGGCCTTCGATTTCCTTCATGATGGCTTGCAGTTCATTTTCGAGCACTTTCCCGGCTGTCTTCATTCCGAGAATCAGCGTCCCTTCCGTATAGCGTTTTGGCGGTTCCGTCTGTTTCTCGAGCAGCTTTGCTCCTTTGATTGGTACCGGCTGACCGACTTCCACTGCCGGCAGCTCCTGCTCTTTTGCTTCGATTTTCAAGACTTTCTTGAAGCCGAGTTCAAGCGACCGGCTGCCTTTCGTCAGGAAACGGTCCTGTTCCCGTTCCGTGATGATTTCCGTTTTTTCCGACCGGGCATCCGCTGCAAAGGCAGCTAAGAAACGGCGGACGATTAAATCATAGACTTGCGCATCGCGTCCGGACAGTTTCGCAACGGCTCCCGCTTCTTCCGTCGGGATGATGGCATAGTGATCACTGACCTTCGCGGAATTGACGTACCGTTTATTATTCATCAGATTGTTCGTCACGAAATCCGTCAGTTCGGTATACTCCGGCTGTTTCAGGAGCCGGTTTAAAATCGCCGGAAACTGGCTCGCCTCGTCTTTTGAGACGAAAGACGAATCCGTCCGCGGATAACTGATCCAGCCCCGGATATACAGTTTTTGCGCGATATCGAGTGTTTCCTTTGCCCCGAGTCCGAAACGGCGACTGGCTTCCGTTTGCAACAGCGATAAACTGAACCAGAACGGCGGTTTTTCGACTTGTTCCGTCTTTTCGACCGCTGCAACGGTACCGGTTCCTGTTGTTCGGGCAACGATTGCTTCCGCAAGGCTCCGTTCCGTAATCTTCGTTTGTTTTTTCGGATTGATGTACTTTCCGGTATACCGGGTAAAATCGGCCTCGACTTCAAAAAACGTTTCCGGACGGAAGTTCTCAATTTGTTTTTCCCGTTCGACGATCAATGACAATGTCGGCGTCTGCACCCGTCCTAGTGAAAAGACATCGGCGATGCCTTTTTTCTTGAGCAGCGTCGTATAGGCCCGGGAAGCATTCATCCCGATTAACCAGTCGGCACAGGCGCGGCTCATCGCCTCATGAAACAGATTCTCGGTTTCTTTGCCGTCGAGCAGGTTCGCGAAACCGTGATCAACGGCCTGTGGTGTCAGACTGGAAATCCAAAGGCGCTGAATCGGTTTTGCGTTATTGGCCAATCGGAGAATCAATCGGACGATTGCCTCTCCCTCTCGCTCGGCATCCGATGCTATAATGATGGAAGTTGTCGTCCGTTCGTTCAGTAACTTCTTGATGACTTGAAAGGTTTTGCTTTTTCCCCGGGATAACCGGTAGTCGAACCGTTCCGGGATGATCGGAAGATGGTCATAGTTCCATCGTTTCCATTTGGCATCGTAATGGGCCGGTTCCTGGAGTTCACATAAATGGCCGACGGCATAAGCAAGCTTTGCCCCCGCCGGAAACCGGTCACACGGTTTGATTTCAATATATCCGTCCCGCTTGACCGATGGATACGGTGCTGCGAGTTTTTCAGCTTGTTTTGGTTTTTCCGCAATGATTAATTGCATTGGTTCACCCTCATTTCCTTACTTCAGACACGCGGAGGTTAACATGCCCTATTTCACTTTATTCATGGCACTCTTTTTTATCTCGACATCTGCAATTTTCGTTAAATGGGCCGAAACCCCAATCGAAGCGGTTGCTTTTTACAGAATGTTGTTTTCGACACTGTTACTGTTACCGTTGATTCACCTGAAAGAATTACTTAGTCTCAGTTCAACGACCATCCGACATATGATTTTAAGCGGAATTCTCTTAGCCGGTCATTTTTGGCTGTGGTTCCTGTCCCTTGATTATACGACAGTTGCCAGCTCGACGCTCTTCGTAACCGCGAGTCCAATTTTTGTTTTGATCGGCAATGCCGTCTTCTTCAAACAGCATCCGTCGAGAAAAGCTCTCTTTTTCGTCGGTGTCGCTTTAATCGGCGGCGGACTTGTCGCTTATGGTGACATCGCGGTTGGTCCAAGAGCACTGATCGGAGATGGACTCGCCTTGCTTGCGACGATTCTTGTCGCCGGTTACTGGCTGCTCGGTCAACACGTCCGGACAAGCGTCTCGACGAATACGTATTCATTCGGCGTCTATGCCGTGTCTTCCGTCGTTCTGTTACTGTTTTCGCTCATTCAATCGGTCAATCTAGTCGGTTCATTCCAAACCGATTGGAAAATCTATATTTTACTCGCTGTTTTCCCGACACTGCTCGGCCACAACTTATTCAATTGGGCCTTGTCACGTGTCAGTGCCAGCATCGTCAGTATTACGATTCTCGGGGAAGCCGTTTGGGGAATGATTTTCGGATACTTCCTGTTCCAGGAATCATTGACGTGGATTCAAATCACCGGTGCTGCCTTACTGCTCGTCGGAATCGGTCTGTTCCTGCGCCGCAATGAACGTGATATCCGGGAACAATTTGCCAAACAAAATGCCGCGACGACTGCGGAATAAAAAATAAATACCAGTCAGCAGTCTTCTGTTAGAAGATTAGCAGTCTTCTGTTAGAAGATTGTCTGACTGGTATTTTTTAATTGGTCGGATCTTCCGGACGGACTTTCGGCAGTCGGAAGGTCATGAAAAAGGCAAGAATGGCACAGACGAGGCCCCCGATGAAGACGAGATGCAGTCCGTTTGCGAGTGCTTGTTCCGCGGCCGATTGAACGTCTGCTCCGTAACGGGAGGCCGTACCCGACTGGAAAAACGGATCAATCGAGTAGCCAGAAAGCAGTTTCGAGTCGGAAAATGCCTGGATGATCGACACATTAAACAAGGTGCCGAAGATCGCCACACCAAGCGTTTGTCCGGTCGTACTCAAAAACGAGTTGACGGCAGTCGCTGATCCGCGGAGCGACCAGTCGACCGAAGTCTGCAGGACGACCATAAAGACGGGTTGCGCCAGTCCGAAACCGATTCCAATCAACGAAACAGCCAAATAAATGAAAACGTCACTTGATTCCCGTCCGATTCCAATTAAAATCGCCATCCCGATGACGAGTAATCCCATTCCGGTCATTGTCCGGTAGCGCGGCGAGGCGATGCCAATCGTCCGTCCGCCGACGATTGCCGTCAGTGTCCAAAACAACGACAGCGGCATCAGCATAAAACCAGCTTCCGTCGGACTTTTTCCGAGCACGCCTTGCGCGAAAATCGGGATGTAGGCCGACATCGAGACGAGTACCCAGGCAGAAAAGAAGACCGCCAAATTGATGACGAGAATGACCGGATGCCGGATGACCGCCGGTGGCAACAGCGGATCCGACGCTTTTTTCTCGACCCGGTAAAACCAGAACAGCAGGATCACACTGACTGCAAAACTGATTAAAATCAGCGGCTCGGCAAATGATTCGGATTCACTTCCCGATAATAATCCGTACAGTAACGCGCTCATGCCAGTCGCAAATAAAATGGCTCCCCGGTAATCAATCTTCCGTGACGTCTCGGTGACATTTTCTTTATAAAACAAAACAATCATGATGAATGAAATCAGAGCAAACGGTACATTTAATAAAAAGATGTAACGCCACGATAACGTCTCGACTAAAAAACCGCCGACGAGCGGACCGGCGACACCCGAGATTCCCCAAACCGCACTTAAAACGCCTTGAATTTTTCCGCGTTCCTCGTATGTATATAAATCCCCGATGATCGTCATCGCAATCGGCAAGACGGCTCCCGCTCCGATTCCTTGCGCGGCACGGAACAGAATCAACATTTCCATCGATTGCGCCAATCCACAGGCGAGCGACGCGACCGTGAAGACACCGATTCCGAATAACAGGACACGTTTTCTTCCGTACAGGTCTGCCATCTTCCCGTAAATCGGTGTTGAGACGGCCATGAACAGTAAGAAACCGGCGAAAATCCAGCTGACGAGTTTCGCGCCGTTTAACTCACTTGCCATGACCGGTGTTGCCGTCGCAACGATCGTACCTTCAATCGCCGCTAAAAATGTAGCTAATAACAAAGCAATCGTGACATTTTTTCTCAAGAGACTCAGCTCACTTTCTGTAGGTGTATCCTTTCTTTATCATACCTTGAATCGGCGGACTTCTAAAAGGAGATGCTTATCGAGCAGGAATCAAGGGAACAATAGGGAATGATAAAGATTAGAGAATGAGTCATCAATTGAATGGAGGAGTATGATATGTTACGAAAAACCGCTTTGATTACAGGTGCTTCCGGTGGAATCGGTCTTGATTTGGCTGTTTTGGCGGCACGCGACGGGTTTGATTGTGTATTGATTGCCCGCAATGAAAAGAAACTGACGGAGCTTAAGCATGTCCTTGAAAAACGTTACCAAATCAAGGCTTATACATTCGCAGCCGACCTTTCAAAACCGGACAGTGTCTCGCGGATCCTCAGTTTCCTTGAGGAACATGAGCTGACGGTCGATCTGTTGTTCAACAATGCCGGTTTTGCGACATCCGGCCGCTTTGCAGAAATCGATCCGTCCGAAGATTTAAATTCCATCCATGTCAACGTCGTCGCCCTGACGGAACTGACGAAACGGTTGGTGCCGGGAATGCTTGACCGCGGATTCGGCCGGATCTTGAATGTGGCCTCTGTTGCTGCCTTCATGCCGGGACCTTACATGAGTGTCTATTACGCGACAAAAGCGTATGTCCTGTCGCTGTCCGAAGCACTCGCTTCTGAACTGGACGGTTCGGGTGTGACGGTCACCTGCCTTTGCCCGGGACCGACGGATACGAACTTTTTTGACCGTGCACAGATTACGTTACCTTTCAAAAGCATGCCGTCCCACCTCGTCGCCTTTGCCGGATACCGGGGAACGTTGAAAGGCAAACGGGTTGTCGTACCGGGAGCGAGCAACCGCGCCATGGTGACATTTGCAAAATTCCTGCCGCGCCGCCTTTTGACGGAAGTCACGGGACGCATTCAAAATCCGGATCAGCAACAACAAGAAACGCCGGTTGAAGAATTCGCAGTCTCCAACTGATCCAGACATTAAAAAAGACGTCCGTTCTTTCCATACCGGAAAAGAACGGACGTCTTCTTTGATTCAGTTCGGTTTCGGACGATGCATATGATCCGTCATCCATTTTTGAACATTTTTCGGAATCGAGGTGTAGCGGTATACATACCGAAGCGTGACGGCTCCCGTCACCATGACCAAATAACCGCTCGACAGGACTAATAACCAGGCGACAATCGACAAGAAGAGATCCGTTTCAAAAAAGAGATGCCCGACTAATCCGCCTTCTGCAGATGTAATCAGCATCGCTCCGGGAAAAATGGCTGCTGCCAGTAAATAAAATCCTGCATACCGCCCCCGAATCGTTCCCTTCAACAATAAAATACTCCCAAATGCCAGACCCAAACCAGCGATAAGTAACAACCCGACGAGATACGTTATGGACAGCGGCGAACTCAGCATCACGCTTCACTCCAATCGAATGGGATTACTTATCATTTACCCTTTTTTCCATCAAACGAGTGCAGAATCCGTAAAAAAATCGGATACAGCAACCAGATGAAAACAGCGTTCGAAACACCGTGCAACAAATCAAAAAAACCGCCTGTCAAAAGGAGTGTAAAAAACGCTTCCCGCGAAAAGTCCGTAAAGATCAAAAAACCCAAATTGCTGATCCATCCATAAAAAAAACCTGCCGCCAGTCCATAAGCCGTTAGAATCCACCGCGTCTGCATGCCCGGCAAAATACAGAAAAGACTGATGACCGAATAGGCAATGATTTGAAATAATACGAAAGGACCACTTCCTAAAAATAAACTCGTCAACACGACTACAAGCATCCCGACAATGGCGCCGGTGACCGGTCCTACACAGGCAGCGACCAAAAGGACCAGTGCCGTCGCCGGCTGGACGTTCGGAATACTCGCAAAAATCAGCCGTCCGACAATCGCTGCCGCTGTGACCAGCGCAATGAACCGAAGCATCGCCTCTGACATCGGACGCTTTTCAAAAGATAAAACAACTACACTAATGATGAGGACTGCTGCTCCGATCAGTTCCATTCGTATAACCTGCTTTGCTCGATGAAAGTCGAAGTTGGACCGTCAAAAGCAATTTCCCCCTGAACCAGATAGACGACTCGGGTCGCATAAAAAATCAAATCAGGATCGTGCGTAGCGAATACAATCAATTGATCCGGATGATCGAGCATATTTTGAATGAACGCAGACCGTTGCCGATTGGTTAATCCGGCCGTCGGTTCATCAAAATAACAGGCTACTTCCTTCCAGGAGAGCCGTTCCATCAATTGTTGTTTTTGTTCGGAAAACGTAGCGGTCGGCTCATCGAGAACAGGTGCAAGCGCCGGATGCGCCGGAACATAACATTTTTCGCCGGTCCGCTTGACCTTTCCATACAGCGGCCGTTCCACACCGAGTAACAGACGGAGCAAGGTTGATTTTCCACTCCCGTTGGCTCCGATCAGTGCCACCCGTTCCCCCAGGTGAAAGGACATTCGTTCAACCGACAAGGCATACTTTTCCTGTAACGGATAGCGGTGCCGGATGCGCCATATCTCATCGATGACCTTTCCTTTGACCGGTTCTATTCCATCCAGCTTTTCAAGCGGCTGCTGTTGAATGACGGAATAGGTGATATGGCAGGAAAAACGGCGCTCGATTTCCTCGAACAACAGCATCAGCCGGGTTTTGCGGACTTGATCTAAAAATAAAAACGGCTCTGCCAAGAAGATTTTTTCCGGTAAGCCGGACAAGGTATACCCGAGCGAGACCAGTTGCTGTTCCCCCGAGGATAATTCACTTGTCTCCCGGTCAAAGAAAGCTTCTAAGCCGAGTAACGTCGCCAGTTCTCCAGCGACGAACAGACTGGTTGTCGCCAACATATCGCGGACACGACCATGCAGCAGGCGATCCGGTTGAATCACTTCTGCCCCGGCCGCACGAGCCAGTTGTTCCAGCCGCTTACGTGACCCTGCTTCGTCGGTAATAATGGTAGGCATCGCGTACCCCTCCTTTCGAGAACATCAACAGTCCGGGTAACACTAAAGCGGCTACTACTGCTACAGGAGACCAGAAGGCAAGATACATTCCTGTAATTAAAAGCCCAATCATCCAATCAGAAAGTGTCAAACGCCGTAACGGACTGGGGACCGCTTCGACGGGCAACAGGTGGTACAGTGCCACCCGTTCCATCTTTTCTGTCAGCGGTTGTTTGGCATGGCTCATTTTCACTTCCGGCCACGTCCGGAGCAATGAAGGTAAGATCGCCAAAACCATTCCCGTCAAACGGGTCAGGCGCGGCAAAATACGGAATAACGGCCCCATTTGATCGAGCCGGACCAGGGTGAAGGTCAGTTGACTGGATGTCACGAACAACGCCACCGTCAGACCGGTCAACCAAATTCCGTATGGATCAACGGAAGCACCGACAAGCAAAGGAACATACATCATTCCGATATAAACCAAGGGTAAGGTTAAATAACGCAGGACACTCCATTGCCGGATCCACGTAAAGAACAGTAGATGTCCGCTCAAGACAATCAGAATGCTGACATGCGTCTGCAAAAAAAACGGGACCGATAACATCGCCACTAAAAAAAGAGCGACATTCAGTGGATGAAGTCGCTCCCGTTCCGCCTTACTGAAAATAAGCCATTGCATCTTTTTCAAATCGCCATTCCAGACGGTCGCCGTCTTTTAATTGATACGCCCCTGCCCCGACTTGTGCCGGTTTTTCATTGACGCCGAACACCCAGCCGCTGCTTGCTCCGGCTGATTTTTCACGGATGCCGTCAACGGCCGTCACGTATGCCATCTCACCCTTACCGGTTTTGACGACTGGAAGATCCGTTTCTTCTAACGCATCAAGTGCCGTCTCTGATTTCTTGAGACACATGTCTTTTTCATATAATGTCTTATCACTTGCATGATTGACGACCGATACTTCTACCAAACGTTCACACTTCTTTGATTCAGCAGCTTGATCTGTCGGTTGTTCCGCACATCCTGCCAGGAGGAGGACTCCCCCGATCAATATCCATTTTTTCATCGTACGACTCCTTTTCGTCTTGAGGTCTCAAAACTGTAATTGTATAAAAGTATGGTTTTTTCCCGTAACGATTGACCGTCAGAACGCAAGTACGTCAATCGAATCGCGTTGGCTAACACATCGTCTCCCGTGTTGACATACGGAATCAGTTCGCCTTGATCGTTAATCAAGAGAACTGTCGCATCCTGTAAGCTGAACGTTTCATACAACCCGTCCAAATCCATCTCGACATACGGAGTCTTCGATTCATGAAGAATCTGTTTGATGGATAACGTCTTCAATGTCTGAAACGAGGTTGAAGCATCAATTAATTTTTGATAATAAACCTCGAGCGAACGCGTCAGGACTTCTTCCCGGGGACGATACGTTAATGTGCCCGTCACTTCCTGATACGACACTTCGTACCGGATGAACCGTTTCGGACTTTTCGCAATCAACTCAAATGTCGCATTCCGCAAGTTACCTCCCTGATCAAATAACAACTGACTTTGTTCAAGTCGCAAAGAGTCATCTCCGATCCGCCGGTCAATGTGCGTCATCAGCGTATCAAAGGATTCATCCGTAATCGTGACCTGTCCCATTTGTTGCGTTTCTTCCCGCAGCGTAAACGTATCAAACGGTCCCATGATGAGCTGAAGCAGAAAAAAGAGGAATCCGAATAAGGCCATATATCGTTTGTACCGTGAATTTTTTTTCGGATGCAGGACAATCAGAAACAAAATAATGCCAAGCGGCAATTGAATATCGTAAACAGGAAACGACACTGATCCTAAGCAAGCATAAAAAACAAACTTCAGGTAAAGATATTGTTCTTTTTCCGTCCGTTTTTCTAAAAAGAAACCGAGCAGGATACTTGCTAACAGAAACAATGACCATTGGATAAGAAAGTCCATGTTGGTTACCCCTTAATCACGACAGATTGATGATCCGTCATGAGGTATGACTCTTCAAATACTTCCCGCGCCTCCGCTTCCAACCGTTGTTCCTGATCGACATACCGCGCCGAAATATGCGTCAACAACAGTTTCTTCGCCCCTGCTTTCAAAGCGATTTCAGCCGCTTGTCTGGCTGTTGAATGACCGAATCGTCCTGCATGGTCCTGTTCCGAATCGGCAAATGTCGCCTCGTGGACAAGAACATCGACTTTTTCCGCCAACCGAAGGCTTCCTTCACACGGTACCGTATCTCCTAATACCGCCAACTTGATGCCCGGCTTCGGTTCTCCGAGAAAATCCGTTGACTGATATTCCGTTCCCTCGAAAACAAACGTTTCCTCCTGTTTGATTTGTCGATAGAGCGGTCCTGAAGGGACACCCAGTTGTTTCAGCGCTTCAACGTGCAGAGCTCCTTTTTCTTCCTGACCTTCAATCCGGTAACCGTAGGCTAAAAAGCGATGTTCCAACGCTTCAACGTGAATGTGAAATCCTTCCTGCTCATAGGTCTGACCGGCTTCGACTTCAATGACATCAAGCGGATAACGTAAGTACGTACCGGTGATACGCAAAGTTGCCTCGAGCCATTCCTTGATTCCTTTTGGACCGAAAATCGTTAATAACGTCGTTCCTTCGAGTGCAGCCCGCGTACTGATGAAGCCGGGAAGACCGAAAATATGATCTCCATGCAGATGTGTAATAAAAATCGTACTGACTTTGCGCGGTTTAATCGGACTGTGCAACATTTGGTGTTGTGTCGCTTCTCCACAGTCAAACAACCAGGTCATTTTCGGATGTAAGAGCGCAATCGCAGACACATTCCGTTGTTTGGACGGCATTCCTGCACCGGTCCCTAAAAAATAAAATTCCATCTTTTTCCCCTTTTCGTAAAATTAGCATTTTTTATACATAAAATACACCTTTCTCGGTCCGAAGCATGCTAAAATGGGCCTATACTGATTCGAAAGGTGGTTTTTTCCATGACCAAAATCGAACGGACTTATGCACGTGTCGTACAAGCTGCTCGTTTATTGAACGAGAACTATCGGCAACAGTACGGAAAATCGATTCAACTTCAAGAAATCGCAACGACTTTACTCTGTACCGAGGAACTCATTCTGGAGTCGATGGAATTTTTCGAACGTCCTCAATTAACTTAATCGTAAACGAACAAAGAGTGTACCGCAATGTCGCGGTACACTCTTTTTAGTCTGTCATCATTTATTTGTGATGTAATCGACTAACGTCACGCACAATTCTGCTGTTTTCACGAGTTCTTCAATCGGCATTTTTTCGTTCGTTGTATGGATGTCTTCATAGCCGACAGCCAGGTTGACAGTCGGAATACCGAAACCGGCAATCACGTTTGCATCTGATCCCCCGCCAGAGTGCAAGAGACGTGGTGTCCGACCGAGTTGTGTAATCGCTGCTTTCGCAACCTCGACAACTTGATCACCGTCTTCAAATTTGAAACCAGGATACATGACTTTAACTTCGACTTCGGCACGTCCGCCAAATTCAGCGGCAACCTCTTCAAACGCCGCTTTCATTTTCGCTGTTTGAGCTTCCATTTTAGGCGCAACGAGCGAACGGGCCTCGGCAAAGATTTCCACGTAATCACATACGATGTTGGTCGATGGACCACCACCGCTGAAGCGTCCGATATTTGCTGTCGTTTCTTCATCGATGCGGCCGAGCGGCATTTTGGCAATCGCTTTTGCTGCAATCGTGATGGCCGAAATTCCTTTTTCAGGTGCCACACCGGCATGAGCGGTTTTACCGTAAATTTTGGCATTTACTTTCGCTTGGGTTGGTGCAGCCGTAATGATGTCTCCGACTTTACCGTCCGAGTCCAAAGCAAAACCGTAATCCGCATCAATCTTCGAAGGATCGAGAACCATAGCGCCGACTAAGCCTGATTCTTCCCCTACCGTAATGACGAATTGAATTTTCCCGTGCGGCTGGTTCGTTTCGTTTAAGACATGGACCAGTTCGATCAACGAAGCAAGCCCCGTTTTATCATCTGCCCCAAGAATCGTCGTTCCGTCCGTCTTCACGTAACCGTCCTCGATGATTGGTTTGATTCCCTGTCCCGGGAAAACCGTATCCATATGGGAAGTGAAATAAATTTTATCGACGCCGTCTTTTGTTGCCGGAAGCGTGATGATTAAGTTGTTCCCTTTATGCTCGGTTTTCGATGAAGCGTCATCTTCGAATACGTCACACCCCAGTGCCGTAAACGTCTCTTTCAAATGGGCACAAATTTGTGCCTCTTCTTTTGATTCCGAATCAATCTGGACCAGTTCTAAAAAGGTGTCGAGCACACGTTGCTCATTAACCATGTTGCATTCCTCCTCATTTTTTCAGTTCATCTAGCGCTTTTTTAGTATACCATCTATAGGCAGATTTGCACTTCGCAAGCGTTGTTTGTACAATGGCTATAATCAATGGAAGTATGAAAGGAGCGGTCTTGCTATGGCAAAACCATCAAAACAACAACGAATCATTAAGTGGACGACGATTACGATTTTGACGATTTTCCTGCTCGGCACCTTTGCCTCGACAATGTTTTACCTCTTCTGATTGACGAATCGTTGCTTTAATTGCAAATACTGCTCTGCTTCCTGCAACATATGCAGTAATGCGGACCGGACTTCAAACTCATCCCGTGTCTTCGGGAGCGGTGACTCGCGAAACTCTTCGAGCAGTCGTTCGAGTTCCGCTAAAAATAACGTTGCGTCGGCATCGGGTCGGACATTGTCACCAATTGTCCGGAACAGGCCGGCGACTTTTTTTCCTTCTTCTACGACGAGGACAAGATCATCGACGTTGCGGACGATTCCGTTTAATAATTCAAACTGTTGTTCACGCATTCGGAAATACAGGTAGTCTTCATCATCATTCCGTCGGCCGATGGCATTGCCCATCCGTTTCAGCGAAGCATCCTTTCCTTCCTTCAACAGCCGTTCCGTCTCGTGCAGTGTCAACGAATGCCGATTGATCCATCCCGTTTCAATCGCGGCTGCGACTTCAAAGAACAAGGCGGCAATCCGTTGATCGATCTGCAACCGTCGCTCGGCAATCGTCCGGTCGAGACTCGGCATATACATGTTCACGAGTAGTCCTACACCGACACCGATCAGCAGCAAATAAATTTCGTTTAAAAAGATGGCCAGATTCAATTGCTGTGCGACGTAAAGATGGGTGAGAATGACGACACTCGTGATAAAACCGTCCTGCAGGCGGAGGCGTTGCGTCAGTGGAAGAAATAGAATGAAATAAAGTGCAATTGCAATCGGACGGTAGCCGATGACTTCGAAGATGACAAAACCAAGTCCAATCGCGAGAATGGACGCCATGATCCGTTCATATGACGACCGAAATGATTTTTTTCTTGTCGCTTGAATACTCAAAATGGCGATGATGGCTGCAAAGACGTAGTAATCCAGTTGCATCTTTTCCGCAATCCACATCGCCAGTGCCGCTGCAACAGCGGTTTTTAACGTTCGATATCCGATAAACACAGACTTCCCTCCATTCTTTGTTAGGTTACCTATTCTTTACCCAGGTTGTCGATTGATTTTTTTGAAGGACGTGATTTTTTGACTAAACGTACAATTCGCCCCGCCCGCCCGGTCCGTCGAACGGGTTCTTTCAAGGGGCTTGTCTTCTTTTTCTTACTCGGTTGCGGATTGTTCCTGCTGTTACGGGAGAAACCGCAAACCATTCTTCCTCCGGCTTCTCCTTATGTTGCGGAATTATATCGGGACGGGAAAGTCATCCGGGAAGAAGAATTCGATTCTGCCGAAAAAGCGAAGGCCTTTATCGACGGACGCCGCGGGGCCGTCAAACGGACGGCGGATGAACGTTATATCTATTTGACCGGCAGCGGGATCGGCATCGTCAAGCCGAATCAGACGCTGAACATCTACACCGACCGCGCTCTAAAAAAACGACATACGTATATCGCCCCCGGCAGCCGTCTTTCCCTGCTTGCGTACACAGATTCCGTCAGCCGGGTTGAAATTGCCGGTCTGACCGGTTACGTTGCTTCCGATCGGCTGACTCTTTACCCGCTTGAACAATCCAGTAACCGGTCCTATTATGAAAAGCAAGGCGATCGTCTGTTGCATTACATCGTCGCCGATGCCGGACTCGGCGGTTTGATCACAGCCGGGGAAGCACCAGCGTCGTTAGATGACCGAACGATGCAGTACGTTGAATCGAAAACACTAACGCAGGATTTACGGAAACCGACCGCTTTGACAGCGAAACAACTCGATGCCTACATTAAAAAAAATGCTCCCGACAGTCCGTTGATCGGGAAAGGAAAGACCTTTAAGCAAGTTGAACGCACCTATCGAATCAATGCGGCTTATCTGCTTGCCCATGCGATTCACGAGTCCGATTACGGACGGTCGGATATCGCAAAAGACAAGTTCAATCTGTTTGGCGTCAATGCAACGGATATTGCTCCCGGTCAAAATGCGACGGCCTATGATTCGTTTGAAGACTCGATCCGGAAAACAGGCCGCTTCATTGCCCGCGACTACCTTTCGAAAGACGGGAAATACTACCGCGGTCCGTTTCTTGGAAACAAGGCACGTGGAATGAATGTTTTTTACGCATCCGATCCGTATTGGAGCGAAAAAATCGCCGGCATCCTCTTGAAAATGAACGCCGTCTAAAACGGACTTATGGTACACTAATGGGCGAGACATCAATCATTTAGGAGTGAATACACATGGAAAAAGTTTTAGTATTTGGTCATAAAAATCCGGACACGGATACGATTGCATCGGCAATCGCCTATGCCGAATTAAAAAAAGAGCTCGGTGTTCATGCTGAAGCCGTTCGTCTTGGTGAAGTCAACGGGGAAACACAATTTGCCCTCGACTACTTTAAAGTCGCTCGTCCCCGCCTCGTAACGGAAGTATCAAAAGAAACAAAACACGTCATTCTTGTTGACCACAATGAACGTCAACAAAGCGCGGATGACATCGATGCCGTCAAAGTAACGGAAGTCATCGACCATCACCGGATTGCCAATTTCGAGACATCTGATCCGGTTTATTACCGTGCGGAACCAGTCGGTTGTACGACGACGATCTTAAACAAAATGTACAAAGAACACGGTGTTGCAATCAAACCGGAAATTGCCGGTTTGATGTTGTCAGCCATCGTTTCCGACTCCTTGTTGTTCAAGTCGCCGACATGCACGGAGCAAGATGTGTTAGCCGCACGTGAACTGGCGACGATTGCCGGTGTCGATGCCAACGTTTATGGTCTCGACATGTTAAAAGCAGGTGCTGATCTATCGAAGAAAACCGTCGATGAGCTGATCTCACTTGATGCAAAAGAATTCTCAATGGGACCATTCAAAGTCGAGATTGCCCAAGCAAACACGGTCGACACGGCAGAAGTCTTGCTTCGTCAAGAAGAGCTCGAAACGCGGATCGAAGCCTTGATTGCCGAAAAAGATTTGGATTTATATATGTTACTCGTTACGGATATCCTGACGAACAATTCGGTGGCGCTCGTCCTCGGACCTGAAGCATCACTTGTCGAACGGGCCTTCGGACTTGAAGCGACGAACCATCTCCTTTATCTCGAAGGTGTCGTTTCACGGAAAAAACAAGTTGTTCCTGTCTTGACAAATACGGCAGCAGCTGTCGAATAATTTCTGTCCAAAAGAAGGAGTTTACTCCTTCTTTTTTGAATACTTATATTGAATGGCTATTCATTCAGTTTATAAGGGGGTTTTGGAAATGGCAAAAACAGTACTTGTCACAGGTGGTACGAGCGGAATGGGGAAAGCGATGGCGATCGCTTTAAAAGAGGCCGGGTGGAATGTCGTCGTGACCGGTCGGAATGCCGAGCGGTTGCAGCAAACCGATCAGGATTTACAAGCGATTGGTGGACACCACAGTGTCATTCAAATGGACGTCCGGGATCCGGATGCCTGTATCGCTGCTGTCAATCAAACCCGACAACAGTTTGGACAACTGGAAGCCCTCATCAACAATGCTGCTGGTAACTTCATCTGTCCGACGGACGAACTCTCACCGAACGGATGGAAAACGGTAATTGATATCGTCTTGAACGGGACATTCAACTGTTCCCATGCCCTCGTCAAAGGCTGGCAGGAAGACAACGTATCGGGCGGACAAATCTTGAATATCGTTGCCTCATACGCGTGGCAGGCAGGTGCCGGTGTCGCACCGAGTGCTGCGGCAAAAGCTGGTGTCCTGAACCTGACACGAACACTTGCTGTCGAATGGGGATACAAATACGGAGCCCGCATCAATGCAATCAGTCCGGGACCGATTGAACGGACCGGCGGCGCCGATAAACTTGCCATGTCACCGGAACATGCGGAACGGATTCGCCGCAACGTCCCGCTCGGCCGATTCGGCACACCGGAAGAAATCGCCGGACTAGCGACCTGGATGTTGTCCGATCAAGCGAGTTATTTAAATGGGGAATGTATTGCCCTCGACGGCGGGCATTGGTTAAATAAACAACCGTTTTGATCATACAATACGCCTCTCGCCTTTTCAGCGAAAGGCGTTTTTCCTTGTTTCCGGATTACCTTTTCTGCTTTTTTAACTAGCTATGTTTATCAATCATTTTTTTAGGAAAATAGTAATACAGATAGGGAAAGAGCTAAGGAGGATGTTTACATGGGAATCGCTTTTATGTGGGGGGCCATCGCTGGAGGAGCCGTCGTCATCGGAGCTTTGATTGGTTTGTTTCTCCCTCTTAAACAACGGTTGATCGGATACGTGATGTCGTTTGGAACAGGGATTTTAATCGGGGCGGCAACGTTTGAGTTATTGGATGAAGCCCTAAATAAATCCACGACGAAGATTGTCGGCATCTCCTTCATCGTGGGGGCACTCGTGTTCACTGCTTTTGATATGTTTGTTTCCTCACGTGGGGCCAGTAAACGAAAACGCTCATCCGGCGGAAACGAAGGGACAGGAACTGCCATCTTTTTCGGAACGATTCTTGATGCGATTCCGGAATCGATCATGATTGGTGCCAGTTTATTATCGGGAAATGTCAGCGCCGCGCTTGTCGCAGCCATTTTCGTCAGTAACATCCCGGAAGGTTTGTCGAGTACGACCGGCTTACAAAAAGACGGTTTCTCGAAGAAAAAAATCCTGGTCATGTGGGGAGTCGTCTGGTTGATTTCCGCGCTCGCCTCCCTTGCCGGGTATTCGATTTTATCAGAATTGCCGGATATGCAGTTTGCGATGATTGGTGCTTTTGCCAGTGGCGGTATCATTGCCATGCTCGCTTCAACGATGATGCCGGAAGCGCATGAGGAAGGCGGAGCCATCGTTGGTCTGTTCGCTTCTCTCGGCCTGATTACAGCTGTCATCTTAAGTTAACGAACAGGGATCCGCTCTATCAGGAGCAGATCCCTGTTTTTATCATTATTGATCGTTCCATTCCTGCTTGAACCGTTCGACGAATTCCCGCATATACTGATGACGATCTTCAGCAATGATCTTCGCTGTCTTCGTATTCATCAAATCTTTTAAACGGAATAATTTTTCATCGAAATGGTGTAAGGCACTTGTCGTCCCTGTCCGTTCACCCGGCTCGCGGGGAGCGAGTCCCGGTACATACATCGGTTCCTGAAAGTGACCGGCAAATTGAAATGTCCGGGCAATCCCAATCGCACCAATCGCGTCCAAGCGGTCCGCGTCCTGGACAATCTTCCCTTCCAGTGTCTTCATCGGCGGACGGTCACCCCCTTTAAACGATAAACTGTTGATGATGTCGAGGATATGCAGGCGGTCCTGCTCCGAGACACGTGGTCTTAAATACTGGTCGACATTTTCACTTGTCCCGCCGAGTTTACTGTCCGCGACGTCGTGCAGCAGTGCAGCGAGTTCAATGATACGGACATTCCCGCCTTCGATTTCGGCAATCCGTAAGGCCATCTTCCGGACACGTTCGATGTGGGAAAAATCATGTCCGGAAAAATCATTTGCATGGAATTCCTGAACGAACCGTTCCGTCTCTTTGTTAAGCATAAAAAACCTCTCCCTGTCTTAAAAAAGCGCCTACTCATTGAATCGAGTCGGCGCTTTTCGTTATAACACTTTTTCCAAGAATTTTTTGGCGCGATCGGTTTTCGGATGATCAAACAGTTCCACCGGACTGCCTTCTTCCATCAGAATGCCTTCATCGAGGAACAGGACGCGGTCGGCAACTTCTTTTGCAAAGCCCATCTCGTGCGTAACGATGACCATCGTCATGCCGCTTTCTGCCAGTTGTTTCATGACATCCAGCACTTCGTTGACCATTTCCGGGTCAAGCGCTGATGTCGGTTCGTCAAACAACATGACGTTCGGTTCCATCGCCAGTGCCCGGGCAATCGCGACCCGTTGTTTTTGACCGCCCGACAGCTGGTTCGGGAAGTTATCGCGTTTTTCGGCCAAACCGACACGTTCGAGCAGGACTTCCGCCCGTTTGACAGCCGCATCTTTCGAGAGACCAAGCACGTTAATCGGTGCATAAATCAAGTTATCGAGGACCGATTTATGCGGGAACAGATTAAACTGTTGGAACACCATGCCAATGTTTTGACGGGCCTTGGCGATGTTTGCTTTCGGTTTCGTCAATTCAAAACCATCGACGTTAATCGTGCCGCTTGTCGGCTGTTCCAACAAATTAATGCATCGTAAGAACGTTGATTTCCCGGATCCCGACGGACCGATGACGGCAACGACTTCGCCGCGTCCGACCGTCGTCGTAATACCTTTTAAGACTTCTAGTTTTCCAAACTGCTTATATAGATCAGTAACTTGAATCATAGGTTCCATCTGATTACCCACTCTTTCTCATAGCTTTTTCGACTTGTTGACCAATCAAGGACAATCCCATGACAAGTACGAAATAGACGAATCCTGCAAACAATAACGGTTCAAAATACAAGGCCTTCTCTCCACCGACGACTTGCGCCCGGCGCATGACGTCGAGGACACCGACCGTCGAAATCAAAGCGGATTCTTTTGTTAATGTGATCAGCTCGTTCATGATTGCCGGCAGGATATTTTTGAACGCTTGCGGCAAGATGATCGACCGTAACTGTTTCATGTAAGGAATACCAAGGGCATCTGCTGCTTCCCATTGTCCGCGGTCAACGGCTTGAATGCCGGCCCGGATGATTTCCGAAATGTAAGCCCCCGAGTTTAAGGAAAAGGCGATGATGGCGGATTGATACCCCGTCGTCACATACCCCGTCAACTGCGGTAACCCAAAGTGAATGATCGCCAGTTGTAAAATGAGCGGCGTTCCACGGAAGACCGCCGTATAGGCATGACCAATAAATCGAATAAATCCGTTTTTCGTGATTTTTAACGCCGCGACGACAATCCCGATTAACATACCGGCAATCGCGGCGACGATGACGACTTGAAATAGAACTGGAATTCCTTGCAGAATATATGGGATTGAATCTTGAATCTTTGTAAAGTCTATCATAACCAATCTCCTAACGTCGCACAAAAGGGATGAGGTTACCCCCACCCCTATGCACTACTCTTATTTTGCTTCTTTTTGGAACCATTCTTCCGCGAGTTTATCGATGTCGCCGTTGTCGATCATCTTCTTCAACTCTTTGTTGAAGTCATCACGCATTTTGTCCCCTTTTTTGAAGGCGACGGCAGAACCGGTTGGCCCGTCTTCTTTGATTTCATACGTTTTTAATGCTTTGTCCTGATCCATGTATTTGACGGCTACTGCGTCTTCAATGATCAAAGCGTCGATCCGGCCCGTATTCAACTCCTGAATGATTTCCGGAATTTTATTTAATGAAACAGCTTCACTGTCTTTGTAACGGTCCTTCGCCAACGCTTCCTGGATCGATCCGAGCTGGACACCCAGTTTCTTGCCTTTTAGCTCGTCATCTGACGCGATCGCTTTATCTTTCGTCATGACCAGGTTTTTGGACTGGAAATAAATATCCGTGAAGTCGGCGTTTTTCTTCCGCTCGTCGGTCGGCGTCATTCCCGCCATGACGAAATCAACACGTCCCGCACTGAGCGCTCCAAGCAGACTGCCGAACTCCATGTCCTCAATTTTCAAATCATATCCGAGGTTTTTTGTGACTTCTTTGGCGATTGCCACATCAAATCCGACGATGTCATCACCTTTTGCTGTATCGATATACTCGAATGGGAAGTAATCCGCTGACGTTCCCATCGTCAATACTTTATCGTTCTTTTTTGTCGTATCCCCTGTCGATTCCTCCGAAGCGCCACATGCTGCCATTGTGACTGCTAGAATGCCTGCCATTGCCGTTGCTGCTAATTTTTTCATCAATAAATTCCCCTTCCAACGCTCAATTGTCAGAACTTTAACAATAGTATGACTTATGTTTTTTTCTAATTCAATACTAAAAAGTTCGACCTGATTTATTGCTTTTAGAATATACGAATATTTATTCATTGTAAAGCATAATAATCTATAGAAATTGCATAAAATACGGATTTATTCATATTTGATGAGTAATCACTTATGTTGATAACGCTTACATTTATTTCAGGAGAAGCGCCTTTCGTTCAACGGACGGTGTTCATAAAAAAAACCGCCCCCTCAAGCAGGGGCAGGTTTTTGATGTACTTAAGCGTAGATTTCAATCAATGACTCTAACTTCTCGACGACTTCTTCCGCTGTAAACGATTCGATGTCAAACCGTTCGACCATCGACAGGATGTTTCCATCCTGCATCAAAGCGAATGATGGCGATGAAGGCGGATATCCTTCGAAGTATTCACGGGCCCGATCGGTTGCTTCCCGGTCTTGTCCTGCAAATACCGTTACGAAATGATCCGGTTTGACACCTTCCATACGGTTGACGTAGGCAGCTGCCGGACGGGCAATACCGCCGGCGCATCCACAAACGGAATTGACGAGGACAAGCGTCAGTCCTTCGCGTTTCATTGCCTCATCAACGCTCTCAGCCGTTGTTAATTCTTCAAAACCGGCTGCTGCTGCTTCTTTACGTGCCGTTTGAACGACATCTTCAAAATACATTTGGAAATCCATTGTATTTGTTTCCCCCTTTAATTCGTTGTCTTCTTTATTGTACGAGTTTCGATGAAATCTGTCCAAGTCTGCCGCTCAATTCACGTTCTAAATACGGCTTTGCATGCAACAGCTCACGGAAAGCGATATACCGGTCGATTTTTTCTTCTGTTGCCCGTTTCGGATTTTTGTAAGCCCGAATCAGGATGTTTTTCGGCGTGTTTTCTAAATCGATGAATTCAAGCAATTGCGTCTCGTATCCGACAAGTGTCAATAACTCGGCCCGAATCGAATCCGTCGCGAGTGAAGCAAACTTTTCTTGAATCAACCCATGTTGCAGCATGACATCAAGCGGTGAACAATCCAGTTGACGGTTTAATTCCTTTTGACAACACGGAACACTGAGAATGACCGAGGCATTCCAATCGACGGCACGTGCGAGCGCAACGTCCGTCGCAACATCACAGGCGTGAAGCGTCACCATTAAGTCGACTTCCGTATCCTGGTCGTAATCGTGGACATCACCGACACGGAAGGACAAATCATCATACCCTAAATCAGCAGCGATCGCGGCACATTCCTCAATGACTTCTTTTTTTAGATCAAGACCGGTGACATTTAAATCAAAACCTTTAACGATCTTCAAGTAATGATAAAGAGCAAACGTCAGATACGATTTTCCGCATCCAAAATCTAAAATCCGCAATGTACGTCCTTTCGGCAACACCGCGATACTGTCTTCGACAAATTCCAGAAACCGATTAATTTGTTTGAATTTGTCGTATTTTTGGCGTTTGACCTGTCCTTCTTCCGTCATGACACCTAAACGGATTAAAAACGGCACCGGTACACCGTCTTCTAACAAGTGACTTTTCTTGCGGTTATGAGACAACTCTGCCTGAATCGGTTCTTTGACGGTCGTCTTAATAGAGACTTTCATTTTCTTCGAGAGTTGAAACTGGACTTCTTCCGTTTCGAACCGGAATAAAAATTGACGGAATTCGTCAAAGAATTGGTCCATTCTTACAATAAATTCTTCTATACTTAAATTCTCATGCTTAATGATCCGTTCATGTTGAAACTCTAACTGGATTGCATACGTATCTCTAAGTAGAATCGGTTTTACCTTGATTCGGCGGAGATCATTTGATTTCAGACGCGGAGCGCTGATCGTCGCGTGTATGAGTGAAGTCGCCTGCAGTTTTTCCGTGAGCAAGTCTTTTAATTGATGTAGTTCCACGTATCGTCCCGTCCTTTTTTGTTTGGTCTTTCGAAACTGTAGCAAATTCATCCGTGTTCGACAAGCAAGTCAGCTTTCTTTTCAGTCGTCATACTTAATTTAAGGAGGAACACAACATGTTTAAAAAAATCCTTTCCCAAATCGGTATCGGTGCCGCAACGGTCGACACACGCCTCGAGCAAGAACACTGTGAACCCGGCGGTACGATTCAAGGAGTCGTCCATATCAAAGGCGGTAACGTCAATCAGGAAATCGCACGGATTTATCTCGCCTTCAACACCCAGTACAAACAGGAAGTTGGGGACAGCAAGACATTCACGACATTCACACTGGATCGGTTTGTGTTAAATGAAGCACCGTTTACGATCGAAGCCGGTGTCGAACGCGAAATTCCGTTCACGCTGCAGGTTCCTTTTAATACCCCCCTCTCCGTCAGTCAATCGAAATCCTGGATTGAGACCGGTCTTGATATCGCGCAAGCAGTCGATCCGTCCGATCATGATGCGGTCGTCGTCAAGGCAAACGACTATCAATCCGTCATTCTGGAAGCGATGGAAGATCTCGGATTCCGTTTGAAGAAAGCAGATACAGAAAAATTACCGGGCCGCTTCCGAAAAGATTTACCGATCGCGCAGGAACTCGAATATTCTGCCCGCGGCACGCATTATGCGCATAAACTGGATGAAATCGAAGTCATCTTGCTGCAGGACCGGTCCGGAATCGATATCGTTCTTCAAATCGACCGTCGTGCCCACAGCCTCGGCTCTTTGTTCAGCGAAATGGCGGGTACGGACGAAACGATGACGAAACTTTCATTATCCAATCAGGAGTTAACCAATCCGTCGCTGGTGAAACAACGCCTCGCAGATTTGATTGAACACCACAGCTGATTTATCTTTTCTATATAAAACACCGGATCCGCCAACAAGCGAATCCGGTGTTTTACGTTGTCTTGTCTTATTTCAATGATGTCGTTGTAATAATCTGTGCCAGGCTTTTTTCAAATGTCTCTTCCGTCCAGCCCATTTCCCAAAACATCAATTCGTAATAACAGCTTCTGACGAAATGCTGCTTCATCCGGGTGCGTTCTTGATCACTTGCTTGCGCTGCCAGCTCATTCAAACGCTCGATCTGTTCAAAGACTACCCGCTCGAACCAGTCCGAACTGTATGTCGCAATCCATTGTTGATAAATCGGTGAAGCCGGTACAGCGCTCTGTAACTGTTGTCCGATTTCATAATAGAGCCAGTAACACGGTAAGATGGCAGCAATTGTCTCCCCGAGCGTCCCTTCGCTCGCATGGTGCATATGTGAAATATAGGCGTATGCGGTCGGAGCCGGCTCAAACCGGGCTAATGTTTCGTCCGAAATCCCAAGCGGTTTAAAAAACGACTGGTGCAGACTCAGTTCTGCGGCATAGGTCGATGTCGCATGTTCCGCGAGCTCTGCAATCGTCACGAAATCCTGTGCCTTGGACGCGGCACGGGCCTGAATTTTCGCGAAATGTTTTAAGTAATAGGCGTCTTGGAGTACGTAATGTCGGAATTTCTTCTCCGGCAATGTCCCGTCTGCAAGACCGGTCACGAACGGATGCGTAAAACTGCTGTCCCAATACTGTCCTGCCGCTTGCCGGATTTCTTCACTGAATTTCATATTTCTTCCTCCTTTTTTCATCAAAAAAACGCCACACCTGATGTCAGGTATGACGTGAAAAGACCAGAAAAAGAGGATCTGTCACGCCACTTCCCTCCGTAAGTCCAAACTTAATCAGGTTCAAAGGGTCCGCACGTCTCCGTCGTCTCAGTCAGCCTACTGACTCCCCTAGTGGTCGCTATTTGATTTGTTTCAAGTGTAACATGATTTCATTCAATTCTGAACCTGCTCCCCTTCTTTCCATTGTTTTTCTGTACAATGAACATGACGGAAGGTCGATGTCGGCTCGTCCTTGAGACCGATTCTCTTCCGTCACCGGTCGATTAGACTGAAATTAGTACCTGATACTTAACTTACGGAGGAATCTGACAATGAATAAAACCATCACATGGACTGCTTCGGCATTACTTGCCACGACGTTATTACTGCCTACTGCCGCATCTGCCGAACAGGTCGTCGACAAAACGATCATCACACTCGGTGAATCGCTCGGAGCAAAGGATAAAGCATGGGTGTTGTCCCGCCTCAATGCACCGGAAGGCATCACTCCGATCATCGCGACGTCTGCCGATGAGGAAAAATATCTCGGAAAAAACATTCCCCAGTCCCAACGCGGCGGCAATATGTATTCTTCCGCCAAGATCGAATTGGCTGAAAAAGGCGACGGTCTGTCCGTCGCAACCGAAAATATCACGTGGGTCACAAAAGACATGTATTTGAATGCGCTGGTCACGGCCGGTGTGACCGATGCCGACATTACGATTACTTCCCCTTATAAAGTAACCGGTACATCTGCCTTGACTGGTATCATGAAAGCCTATGATCAAACGTCAAGTGAGACCGGTATCAAACTGACGGATGAACGGAAAGATTTAGCCCAACAAGAATTATCGGTCACATCAGATGTCGGAAAAACCGTCGGGACGGATAAAGTCGCCGACTTGATGAACGAAATCAAAGCCGAAATCGCGAAGCAAAAACCGGAGACGAAAGTCGAAATCGAGAATGTCATCGTCCAAGTCATTCAAAACAATAATATCAATCTGTCCGATGCCCAAATGGAGCGCTTGACCGGTCTGTTTAACCAAATGGAAAAAGCTGATCTTAACTGGGGACAGATTGAGACGGGACTGAAGGATGCCGGACAAAACATCCAGTCCTTTGCGACATCGGAAGAAACAAAAGGATTTTTTGCCAAACTGTTTGACGGTTTAAGTGCCTTCTTTAATTCCATCGCCGGTTTATTTAAATAATCTGCTCTTCCTTTCATTCCCGGTGGCATGGTAAAATAGAGTCATCGAATGAGAAAAGGTGGTGTGGAAAGATGGGTTTTGCTGCGTGTAAGCATTGGTTGATGGAACAACTGTATCTGTTGCGCGCGATTTTTCATGGAATGGCGTTCTAAGGGACTAGTCTGTCCTTTTTTGAAGAACTCTATACTTGAAAAATAAAGCAAAGCGCATCTTCCACTGGTGAAGGAGAGTGCTGTTTGCGCTCTCCTTTTTTTGATGCGTCAGAGAGGAAAATTCATATGATGATCTGCGACATCCAACACCTGTCCAAACAATTCGGAGGCGACGATATTTTAACGGATGTGTCCCTCTTTATCCAGTCACATGACCGCATCGGCTTGATCGGACGTAACGGGAGCGGGAAAACGACTTTCCTGCGTTTACTGGCCCGGCTTGATTCACCTGACACCGGAACCATCTACCAAAAAAGCGGGCTATCCATCGGTTATTTGGAACAATTGCCGGTATTCGATCCCCACATGACCGGTCTTGACGTCCTCTGGACCGCGTTCGCCCCGCTGCTCGACTTACGGCAATCGTTGCACCGGCTCGAACAAGAGATGGCAACGAAAACCGATCAACTCGAGTCACTGCTTGCCCAGTACACGAAGGTGACCGAAGCATTCGAGCGGCAAGGCGGCTATTTACTGGAGTCTAAAGTCGACCGGATGATTAACGGTTTACGGCTTCATCCGTTACTTGATCGTCCGTTCGATCAGCTCAGCGGCGGTGAACAAACAAAAATCTGTCTCGGACGGATGCTGTTAAGTGAACCTGACTTGTTGATTCTTGACGAACCGACTAACCATCTCGATCTGGACGCCGTCGAATGGCTCGAGTCATTTTTAGCACACTATGCCGGCGCCGTCTTACTCGTGTCTCACGACCGCGTCTTTCTTGATACGGTCGTGACGAGCATCGCCGAACTCGAAGATGGTGAAGTCCGGCTCTACCATGGAAACTATACGTACTACATGACGGAAAAAGAACGTCTTTTACTTGAACAATTCCATGCCTATCAGGAACAGCAAAAAAAGATCAAGCAAATGAAGGACGCGATCCGCCGTCTCCGGCAGTGGGCCAATGAAGCTTCTCCCCCAAGCGAAAAGCTGTTCCGGAAGGCAAAATCAATGGAACGTGCGCTGGATCGAATCGAACGGATCAAACGTCCGAAGCTTGAGGCCGAGACACCGGATCTTACGTTTACGGCACAAGGTAAAACAAGCCGGACGGTCTATCGTCTGGAGGACGTCGGCGTTTCCTTCACCGAGTCACCGTTGTTTCACTCCTTAACCGTCGATATCGTTGCCAAGGATCGCTTGGCCATCGTCGGTGCCAATGGAAGTGGGAAAACGACTCTGTTGCAATTGTTGTTAGGTCATATTCAACCGACGAGCGGTCTCATCTCCCAAGGTCCTTCGGTCAAAATCGGCTATTTATCCCAACACATCGACTTTCCTGACGATCAACGGTTAATCGATGTCTTCCGGTCAAACATCGTATGTGATGAAGGGACAGCCCGTAAACGGCTCGCCCAGTTTTTATTTTTTGGACCCCGTGTCTTTTTACCTGTGACCGCTTTAAGCGGAGGCGAGCGTATGCGGCTGATGCTCGCAATCCTTGTCAACTCGGAATTAAACGTCTTGATCCTTGATGAACCGACGAACCATCTCGACATCGAATCACGGGATGCCCTCGAAGAGGCGCTTGAATCGTTTAACGGAACGCTGATCGCTGTTTCGCATGACCGCTACTTTTTAAATCGGCTGTTTACGAAAACACTTTGGCTCGGACAAACACCGACACTGTATCACGGCCCTTATGCGTATGCAACAAGCAAACGGACTGTCGCGTCCCCTGCCGCTGAACCGACACAACTTTCTTCAAATAAAAAATCATCTCAACCGTCACCTTCGATGATCCCGTTGCAAACCTCCCGGCAACTCGAAGAGACAATTCAGCAGGCAGAGCAGGAGCTTTTTCTACTGGAGTCACGACTGGAACAGACAAGCGATTACGAAGCATTGATGAAACTTTCTACCAGTCGGGAAGAGCTGGTTCAAAAGATTGACGAACTCTATGAACAATTCCTTGCTGTGGAATGATTGTTTTGACGCAGAATAAACTGTTTTGACCTGTCATAATCATCGACAGGTCTTTTTTTACTTATTCTGAATCAAGTTTCCTTTTACATTCTAAATAATTAATTTGATTAGTTTTTGAAAAAAAGTTTTAAAATTTTTCTTGCTAATTATCTGAAAATTCGTATAATTTAGCGTATAGCCATTTTACCACAACACATGAGGAGGAATTTTTCAGATGGATGCCTTTCAGCAAGCAGTACAATCAGGAGTCGATTTTGCCAACAACTTATTATGGTCTTATGTTTTAATCGCGGCATTAATCGGCGTCGGCATCTACTTCACCATCCGGACAAAATTCATTCAGTTCCGGTACTTAAAAGAAATGTTCCGCGTCACACTCGATAAAAATGAGAAAACAACGGATGATGAAGGAGAAAGCATCACTTCGTTGCAATCGTTCTTCATCGGTGCCGCTACCCGGATCGGAACAGGTAATTTAGCCGGCGTTACGATTGCCATCACGCTTGGCGGTCCCGGTGCCGTCTTCTGGATGTGGATGGTCGCTTTGCTCGGTGGAGCAACGGCTTTGATTGAAAGCACGCTCGCTCAGGTCTACAAAGTCCGCGACAGTAAAACCAACGCTTACCGCGGCGGACCAGCCTACTACATCGAAAAAGGATTGAAAAACCGTGCGCTCGGCGTTATTTTCGCCATCTTGATCGCCGTCACATTTGGTCTGATTTTCAACTCGGTCCAATCGAACACGATCGCTGCGGCCTTTGACAATGCCTTCGGGATCAACAAAGCGGTCATCGGCGGTGTTCTCGTCGTCTTGACAGGACTCGTCATCTTTGGCGGTGTTCACCGCGTTGCGAAATTCTCTGCCGTCGTTGTCCCGATTATGGCGGGTCTTTATCTGATCGCTGCCCTCTTCGTTGTCATCACGAACTTCACGGAACTCCCTGCTGTCTTCATGATGATTCTCAAGAGCGCATTCGGCATCGAACAAGCCGTCGGCGGATCTGTCGGAGCAGCTATCTCACTTGGTGTTAAACGGGGTCTCTTCTCGAACGAGGCCGGAATGGGTTCAGCACCAAATGCTGCTGCTGCGGCTGAAGTCTCGCACCCTGCAAAACAAGGGTTCCTCCAGACACTGGGTGTTTTCCTCGATACACTGATCGTCTGTACAGCAACTGCTGCCATCGTCTTGTTGAGTGACAGCTATGCTGCCGGAAACGGTGAAGGAATTGCGATGTTACAAAATGCTTTAGGCGAACAGCTTGGAGCTGTTGCCCCGGCTTTCATCGCAGTCTGTGTTTTCCTGTTTGCCTTCAGTTCTATTGTCGGCAGTTATTACTACGGCGAAACGAACATTGAATTCATCAAAAACAGTCCGGCTGCCGTCTTCGGATTCCGGATTGCGACAATGGCTTTCGTTTTCATCGGATCTGTTCTCAGTCTCGGAATGGTCTGGAGTTTTGCCGACCTCTTCATGGCCGGTATGACCTTGATCAACTTGACAGCCATCTCACTTTTAGGTGGCATCGCGCTGAAAGTCATCAACGATTACCAGGAACAACGGAAAAAAGGACTTGATCCTGTTTTCTCGGCGAAAGCTCTCGGTATCGAAAATACAGAGTGTTGGGACGAAGAAGAAATCGTTCGTCCGGCAGCAGGAGAAGCATCCCCACCACCAATCGCTCGCCGCTAATTTCAGGATTGCCTTGGACATCGACAGAAGTCATGTCCAAGGTTTTTTTCTGCCCAGGATTATGTTTATGCAATCTTGGGAAAATAGGAACAGGTAGAATTAAAGGAGGAATCATTCGTGTCAAAAGTCATGCTCATCATCAATCCGTCGTCCGGTAAAGAACTCGGTAAAAAACATGAGGAACTCGCGGAAGGAACATTGGCTCAACGATTTACGGAAGTCGATGTACGCTTCACGGAAAAAAAACTCGATGCAACTGAATTCGCAACACAAGCTGCACTCGGCCACTATGACGCTGTCGTCGCCATGGGCGGGGATGGCACAGTGAATGAAGTCATCACTGGTATCGCGGAACAGGCGCATCGTCCGACACTCGGAATAGTGCCTCTCGGGACGGTCAATGATTTAGCGCGTGCCTTACACATCCCGACGGAACCCGAGGAGGCGATCAGCGTCTTAGAGGATGCCCCTTCCCGTTCACTCGATATCGGAAAATATGATGATCATTATTTCATGAACGTCATCGCGGTCGGGTTAATCGCTGAAGCTGTCGAAGAAGTCAGTGTCGAACAAAAAACATCACTCGGTTCCGTCGCCTACTTCATCGAAGGATTAAAAGCCTTTAAGGATCACAGCCCCTATCCGATTCGCCTGACGGCGGAAGAAAAATCGTTTGACGGTGAAACTCCTCTTCTGATCATTTCCTTGACTAATTCTGTTGGTGGTTTCGAATCATTCGCAAAAGATGCCCGTGTGGATGATGGACTGTTACATGTCTTCATCGTGAAACAGCTTGGTTTCTTTGATGCCTTACAGGCCTTACCGAAATTATTGACCGGAAAAATTTCCGATGCCGATCAAGTCGAATACTTTACGACAAAAGAAGTTCATGTCGATTCAAAAGAACGTCTTCCGATTAATGCTGACGGCGACACAGCGGGTCATCTTCCCGTTACGGTTCAGGTCTTAAGTCAGCATTTAACTGTTTTCGCACCCGTTTCCAACTAATTCTTTTTGCCTATAGCCCATGATGATGTGAGACACACATCGTCATGGGCTATTAATTTTTTTCATAAAAAGGTCTATATATTCTATTTTAGTAAAAATAAATTCAGATAATAAATGAAAAATATTCCATTACAATATATGTTATACAACTATAATCTTGCAATGAAACTGAAATATTTTTGTGTTATTCGCAATGCTATAATCATTCTATCAAGAAAATATTTATACATATTAAATACATATGCTTTGCATCTTACAACTTTGAAAGGGTCTTGTTCCCTTACATAATCGTCCGTCGTCTTTCACACTTTAGGAGGAACTTCTACATGAAACGCATGATTACAACTATGACAATGACAGCACTGATGGTTTCTGGTTTCGCTACAACGGGTACAGAAAAAGTTGAAGCAGCAACAACGTACAAAGTAAAAGTAACTGCAGACGGGTTGCGGGTTCGAACGGGTCCTTCGACTGCTTACAAAGTTGTCGGTAGTGTCAATTCTGGTCAAACCTTCAATTATTTAGGAGTGTCCGGATCTTGGACAAAAATTTCTTACGGCGGCACATCCCGTTACATCTCTTCTACATATGCTAAAAAATACAGTGTTACGACATCTACAAAAGCATCTAGCGGATTTTCCCGGCCGGCAAGTGGTCCGATTACTCAGGGATACGGCGGAGCAAGCGGTGTCTACGGCTATACCTTCCATAACGGAATCGATATCGGCGCACCAACAGGCACACCGGTCTATGCCTCTGCCGGCGGTACCGTCATCACTTCCCGGTATTACGGGGCCTACGGTAATCACATCATGATGAAAAGTACTGTCAATGGTGTCTCATATACGACAGTCTATGCTCATTTAAACAGCCGTTCCGTGTCTGTTGGGCAAACGATTGCCAAAGGCACAAAGATCGGGACGATTGGTGCAACAGGCAATGCTTTTGGTGCTCACCTTCACTTCGAAATGCATCGCGGTAGTTATGTCTACAGCGGTACATATGCAGCAAACAGCGTCAACCCGCTCAACTACTTCAATTAAGATGTAAACTCTACTCACACGAATGTTTGTCTTCGTGTGAGTTTTTTGTCGTTCGTTCAAGATGAAATCCTTCCGAAAGAATGGTACGGTTGTAAAACAGACTGTTCGCAAAAGGAGGATTTCCCTTGAAGAAGACACTCCCGCTTCTGCTTTCAACCAGCTTCGTGCTGACGATACTTGCCGGATGTCAGGATCAACCGACACCGGAAGAACGATTGGACGCCTATATTAAGTTATGGGAAAAACAGGATTATGAAAAAATGTACGCGGAGTATGCCAGTACAGAAACGAAAAAAACTTATGGTAAAAAGGAATTCGTGGATCGGACGAAAAAACTAGCAGAATCTCTTGCGATTAAAAATATTTCCGTCAAACGGACGAAAACAGACAAAAACGAGGATAAGGAACAGGCAAGTTTACAGGTCACGATTTCTTTTGAGACGTTGGCCGGACCCGTTTCTTATAAAAAAGAAATTCCGTTGACGTTTGAAAAACAGAAAGATACGGAAAACTGGTACATCAACTGGGATTCTTCCTTTGTTCTAAAGGATTTTAAAAAAGAAGACAAGATTCAATTGACGACACTCGAGGCGAAACGCGGTGATTTGCTTGATACGAAAAAGCAACCTCTTGCCACGACTGGAACCGGATACGAGGTCGGTGCAGTCGCAGGTAAAATCAACGATCTTAAAACGCTCGCCAAACAGTTGAACCGTCCTGTCTCAGCGATTGAAGAGGCCCTCTCCGCCAGTTGGGTCAAAGACGGACAGTTCGTTCCGTTGAAAACATATACCGTAAACGACAAAACACAAATCAACCGTCTGAAACAGATTGATGGCGTCAGCGTCAAGGAAACAGAGGTCCGGGCCTATCCGTTCGGCAAAGCAACTTCCCATCTGATCGGCTATACTGGTTCGGCGACGGCGGATGATATCAAACAATCGAAACAAACGATTCAGGCCGGTGAACAAGTCGGAAAACGCGGGCTCGAGCAGGTACTCGACGAAACATTACGCGGGAAATCGGGTGCCCGAATCGAGATCGTTAAACCGGATCAGTCCACGGTTGACGTCGCAGAGACAAAAGCGAAGGATGGACAAGACATCCAACTGACGATTGACGGCAAGTTACAGCAAACGACTTATGCGACGATGAAAGATGATCCGGGAACCGCAGCCGTCATCGACCCATGGACGGGTGAAACACGGGTCCTGCTAAGTTCACCGGGATTTGATCCGTCCGAGTTTACGACGGGCATTTCCCAGGCTCGACTCGATACATTGACGAACGATCCCGACCAACCGCTTTTAAACCGGTTTACGAGTGCCTTCGCACCCGGGTCGACCCAAAAACCGTTGACGGCAGCGGTCGGCTTAAACAGCAAGACACTTGATCCGGAAAAAGCTTATACGATTGACGGGTTAAAAACGAAGATCGACGGGTTTAACGTTACCCGGATTCATGAAACACCGGATCCGGTCAATCTGCATAATGCGCTCGTTTACTCGGATAATGTCTACTTTGCAAAATCAACACTCGAACAGATCGGGACCAAAACGTTTACTTCGGGTCTTGAAGCACTCGGATACGGTGAAAAGATTCCCTTCACCTATCCGATGCGGGCATCACAAATTTCAAACGACGGCTCGATTGCTTCCGACGGACAGCTGATGGATACGTCTTACGGTCAAGGACAAATGCTGACGAACATCCTGCACCTTGCGTCGATGTACGAAATCTTCCTGACGGACGGAACGATTTACCGACCGACATTGCTCGCTGAGGAAGAAACCAAACAGGTCTGGAAAAAAGATCTCCTCGAAGCAAAAGATGCCGCCATGATCCGCGACGATCTGTATGACGTCGTCCATGCCGGTTATTCCTTACCGGCCGAAATCCCTGAGATTAAAGTCGCCGGTAAGACCGGTACGGCCGAATTAAAAAAAGCAGGAGAAGAAAACGGGCAGGAAAACGGCTTTTTCGTCGGTTATGACAATGACAGAAAAGATCTGCTCGTCGCCATCATGATTGAATCGGTCGAACAGGAAGACCGGGGCAGCCCGTATGTCTCGGGACTCGTCGCGGACGTCTTAAAAAGTCATGCCAATAGGTAAAAACTGAGTCTAAAAAAATAAGGGTGCCGGAAATCAATCCGGCACCCTTTGATTTTGATTGTCTGATCTTACACCGTCACGTCCGGCAGACGGGCCGCCATCAACTGTTCGATGGTCGCTTCATCTCCCTGTTGCAACAATTCGACGATCTTACTACCGACGATGACACCGGCAACGCTTGTACTCAGTTGACGGACATGTTCCGGCGTACTGATTCCGAAACCGGCCATAACCGGCACCGGACTCAGCTGTGCTACTTTCGCCAAATGCTGTTCGAGCGAATCCTCGAAGTTAGTTTGTCCACCGGTCGTTCCATTGACAGTCACAGCATAGAGGAATCCTTCACTGTGCGCCGCCAGTTTCTCAATCCGTTCCATCGGACTTGTCAAAGACACCAGTTGAACGAGTGCGATGTCCTGTTTATTGCGTCCGGCAAAAACCTGATCGCTTTGCTCGAGCGGTAAATCAGGAATAATCAGTCCGTCGACGCCGACTTCACGACAGGTCGATAAAAAAGTATCAATGCCGAAGCGGAAAATCGGATTCAAGTACGTCATGACGACAATCGGCACGCTCGTCGACTGACGGGCAATCCGGATTGCTTCGAGAACATCCTTCAGACTGATATTATCTGCCAGTGCCCGCAAACCTGCCTCCTGAATGACTGGACCATCGGCGACTGGATCGGAAAACGGGACACCGACTTCAATTGCCGTCGCACCCGATCGTTCGAGGAACGCTAAAATATCTGGCAGACGGTCGATGCCTCCGTCTCCTCCCATCACATACGGGATAAAGGCTTTTTCACCACGTGCATTGACTGTGCGAATCGCTTGTTCTAATCGCATCATGCTTCCCCCTTTAAGGCATTTCTGACGGTCATGACATCCTTATCGCCGCGTCCTGAGAGACAGATGACGACGACTTCTTCCGGTTGCATCCCTCTCGCAAGTTCCGTTGCATGGGCAACGGCATGAGCTGATTCGAGTGCGGGAATGATGCCTTCTTTTTGGCAAAGCAGTTGCAAGGCATCCAGTGCCTGCTGATCTGTCACCGCTTCATACTGGACGCGGCCGATGTCTTTTAACAGGCTGTGTTCCGGTCCGACGCCCGGATAATCAAGTCCCGCTGAAATCGAGTGTGCTTCCGTCACTTGACCGTGCTCATCCTGCAACAGGTACATCATCGAGCCGTGTAAGACTCCGACTTCACCTTTCGACATCGTCGCGGCGTGTTTCTCCGTCTCGAGTCCGCTACCGGCTGCTTCGATTCCGTACAAGGCAACCTCTTCATCATCGATAAACGGGTGGAACATTCCGATTGCATTACTGCCGCCGCCGACGCAGGCGACGATAGCTTCCGGTAACTTGCCTTCTTTTTCAAGGATTTGTGTCCGGGTCTCTTGTCCGATCACTGCCTGGAAGTCACGGACGATTTCCGGAAACGGGTGTGGTCCGAGAACGGAGCCCATCAAGTAATGCGTATCGTCGACATGTTTGACCCAGTAGCGCAATGCTTCATTGACGGCATCTTTTAACGTCCGGCTTCCTTGGGTGACGGACACGACTTTCGCGCCGAGCAACTCCATTCGGAAGACGTTTAGTTCCTGGCGGCGGATATCCTCTTCGCCCATGAAGATGACACATTCGAGATCAAGCAGTGCACAAACGGTTGCTGTCGCGACACCGTGTTGTCCCGCTCCGGTCTCGGCGACGATTTTACGTTTCCCCATCCGCTCAGCGAGTAAGGCTTGCCCGATCGTATTGTTGATTTTGTGCGCTCCGGTATGATTTAAGTCTTCCCGTTTCAGGTAGATTTTGGCGCCGCCGATTGTCCGCGTCAAATGTTCCGCATAATAAAGCGGAGTTTGCCGGCCGACGTAGTTTTCCAGCAAATCATTCATCCGTTCACGAAATGCCGGGTCTTCCTTCACTTCGGCATAGGCTTGTTCCAGTTCGAGAACAGCCTGCATCAACGTTTCCGGGATATAACGTCCTCCGTAAATCCCGTACTGTCCTAAAGCGTCCGGTTGTGAATAACGTGTCATTAGAAAGTCTCCTTTACGGCATCATGAAATGCCTGCATTTTTGTTTGATCTTTTTGACCATCAGTTTCGATTCCGCTCGAGACATCGACGGCAAACGGTTCGTATCGATTGATTACTTGTTTGACATTATCCGAATTCAGACCGCCTGCAACAAACATCGGTTGATCGATCTGTAACTCGGTCGTCCAATCAAAGGTTTGTCCGCTGCCGGCTTCCGGCGCATCAAACAAGACATAATCCGCTTCCGGATGAATCATAGCCTGTGATCCGGCTGCGAGTGCCTGAATGACCGGCACCTTTTTTTCGTGATAGACCTCGTCGGCGACCGGACCATGAAGCTGAATGAAATCGAGTCCGACTTGTTCCACCGCTTCTTCGACTTCCTGTTTCGTCGGCGAGACGAACACGCCGACGACCTGAACCGTCTCTGGAATTTCTGTCCGAAGCCGTGCTGCTTCCGTCACTGTGACCTGCCGTTTGCTCGGGGCAAAGACGAATCCGATATAATCCGCCAGCCTTGCAGCGTACCGGACGTCTTCCGCCCGCTTCAGCCCGCAGAATTTAATACGTGTCATGTTTGACTCCGTTGACGGCTTCAATGAAATCTGCCGGGTTCTCCGCCCGCATCAGTGTTTCTCCAATCAGAATTCCGTCCGCCCCTGCTGCATGAAGCATCTGTGCTTCAGCAACGGTCTTGATGCCGCTCTCACTGATATAGCGGACATCGCGTGACTTCGTCTTCAGCAATTCGAGTGATGTGTCGAGACTCACTTCGAATTTTTTCAGATTCCGGTTGTTGATTCCGATGATTTTCGCCTGCAACCGCTCTGCCCGTTTGAGTTCTAGCGCATCGTGAACCTCGACCAACACTTCGAGACCGCTTGCATAGGCATACGCGTATAAATCCTCTAACGTCTCGTCATCAAGCGCTGCAACAATCAATAAAATCAAACTCGCACCATGCGCTTTCGCAAGATCAATCTGAATCCGGTCAATCATAAAATCCTTGCATAGGACCGGGACGTCGACTGCTTTCGTGACAGCCGCCAAATCTTCCATGCTTCCTTTAAAATAGGTCTGGTCGGTCAGAACGGAAATGACTGTCGCCCCGCTTTCGGCATATCGTTTCGCCTGTGCCACCGGATCAACGTTTAATGAGATATCGCCCTTTGACGGGGATGCCCGTTTGATTTCGGCGATGACGGACAAATCGGTTCCGCCGAGTGATTGATGAATCGATTGGTTGAGTTGTCGCGCCTCTGCTTGCGCCACACCGTCGATCTTCAAGCGGGCGACTTCCTGTCGTTTCGTTTCAATGATACGGTCTAAGATATTCATCCGATTGCCTCCTGTTGTTTCATCCGTTGTAAATACTGTAATTTTTCAAGTGCTCGGCCGGAATCGATGCTTTCCGCCGATCGTTCAATTCCTTCCCGGATCGTTTGGACCCGTCCTTCGGCAAACAGGGCGATTCCGGCATTGAGTAACACCGTATCCCGGTATGGACCTGCTTCTCCTCGCAGAACCCGTAACAGAATTTCTGCATTTTCCGCTGCCGTTCCGCCGCGGATTGCTTCGATTGGAGCGACCGATAATCCGACTTCTTCCGGGTGCAGACTGAACCGGATCAACTCACCTTGATCAAGCAACACCAATTGATTGGTTCCGGCGAGTGAAGCTTCATCCATGCCGCATGCGCCGTGCAGGACGATGGCACGTTTTCGTCCGAGACGATGCAATGTCAAAGCCATCGTCTCCAGTAAATCTTCCCGGTAAATACCGAGCAACTGTGTTTTAAGGGGTACCGGATTCGTAAGCGGACCAATCAGATTAAAAATCGTCGGAATCCGTAAATCACGGCGGACTTTCATGATTTGTTTGACACGGGGATGCATCCGTTGGGCGAACAGAAAGGCAATCCCGTTTGTCTCAAGTAATGTCGCAATTTCTTCCGTCGAGACATCAAGCGGGACACCAAGTGATTCCAGGACATCGGCACTGCCGGTCTTACTCGATACACTCCGGTTTCCGTGTTTCGCGACCTTCGCCCCGGCACCGGCTAAGACAAACGCCGCTGTCGTGCTGATATTAAAGGACTGGGATCCGTCACCGCCTGTACCGCAATTGTCGATGAAATCTGTTCCCGATACCGGAATGTCGACGGCGACTTCACGCATGATTGAGGCGAGACCGGCCAGTTCTTCCGCTGTTTCCCCTTTTGCTTTTAAGGCAATCAAAAAAGCTGCGATTTCGCTGTCCGTGACGTCTTCCGCAAACAGTTCACGGGCAGCTTGTTGCATTTCTTCAAAACGAAGATGATTGGCGTTTGCCAGTTTTGTTAATACGTCCTTCATTCCTGTCACTCCTTCGTCAATTCGATAAATCGTTGAATCATGTCTTGTCCAAATGGTGTTCCGATCGATTCCGGGTGAAACTGAATCCCGTAGGTCGGATGGTCACGGTGTTCGAGTGCCATGATTATGCCGTCATCCGTCGTTGCCGTTACTTCAAGTACTTCGGGTAAGGTCGTCCGGTCGACAATCAACGAGTGGTAACGCATGACATCGAATCGTTCCGGAAGACCGGTAAACAGGCGTCCGGTTTGTTTGATGGTTGAGGTTTTCCCGTGTCGGATTTCATCCGCTTCAATGACGTGTCCGCCAAAGGCTTGACCGATCGCCTGATGTCCGAGGCAGACACCGAGAATTGGGATTTTTCCGGAATAGGTCTTAATCACGTCGAGACAGATGCCGGCGTCATTCGGATTTCCCGGACCCGGTGATAAGATGATACCGTCGGGATGCAAGTCAGCAAGTGCAGTCACTTCAATCGCATCATTTCGGATGACCTGGATGTCATCGTAGACAGCCGCATATTGATACAGGTTATAGGTAAAAGAATCATAGTTATCAATCAGTACAATCATTTCCAAACCTCCAGTAGTGACTTCGCTTTGTGCAACGTCTCTTCATACTCCAAGGTCGGATCAGAGTCATACACTATACCCGCTCCGGCCTGAACATACGCTTTTCCGTGCTGGATGACCATCGTCCGGATCGCAAGCGCAAAATCAAGATTCCCGCTGACATCAAAATATCCGACGGCTCCGGCATACACTTCGCGCTTTTTTGTCTCGTATTGATTGATCAGTTGCATCGCCCGAATTTTCGGAGCTCCGGAGACCGTACCTGCCGGCAGACAAGAAATCAAGGCGTCTGCCCCTGTCTTTCCTTCCGCCAGTGTCCCTTCGACGACGGAAACGAGATGCATGACATTTTTAAAGCGTTCGATTTCCATTTGCCGTGAAACATGAATGCTGCCAATCTGACAGACTTGACCGAGATCGTTCCGGCCCAAGTCAACGAGCATCCGGTGCTCAGCCTGCTCTTTTTCGTCGTTCAGTAACTCATCCGCCAGTTGTATGTCTTCCTGTTTTGTTTTGCCGCGGGGGCGTGTCCCGGCAATCGGATTCGTCGTGACATGACGGCCTTTGACTTGAACCAGGCTTTCCGGGGATGCGCCGAGGACGATGACTTCTCCCAAATCAATGTAAAAGAGGTACGGGCTCGGATTGTCCTGCCGCAACTTCCGGTAAAAGTGGAACGGATCACCGGCGAATGTTGCGTCTAACCGCTGTGACAGCACCAGTTGGAAGACATCACCCTGCCGAATATGCTGTTTTGCCTGCTCGACGAGCGAGATGAACGTTTCTTTCTCAATCTGCGGTTGGTAGACGATATTTTCAAGCGGCCGTTCGATCCGCGTCTGTTGACCGGTTTGTTCGAGCTGCGTTTTACGGATATGCAGCTTCCGTACCATCTCCTGCCGGTCGGTCAGCCCGCAAAGTGACGTATGAATCAAATGCACGCGGTGTTCCAAATGATCGTATAAAATGATTTCGTCATAGACCGCAAGCAGTGCGTCCGGTAAATTCCGATCACTGTCCGGCACAGGTCCGATGTTTTCATAGGCCCGAATCGCATCATAGCCGACATAGCCGATTGCGCCGCTTAAAAACGGAAACTCGAAATCCGTTGTTCCCCGTGTCACAGACTGTTGCAGAAGTTGGACCGGATTTCCTGTCATCGTTACGGTTTCTTCCGTCTGAAGATGATGTCGTGTCACTTGACTGCCTTCCGCCCGAAGCAGTTCAACCGGATTAACGCCGATGATCGAGTAGCGACCGTTCCCGCCGCTCGCCGAACTTTCAAGCAGACATTTCCGGTCTCCTTCCAGATGTAAAAAGATCGAAATCGGTGTTAACTCATCGCCGTTCATTTCGATTTGTTCGATTATCAATTGTTCTGTCTCGATCATCCTGTTCGCCTCCTGATATAAAAAAAGTCCTCCATACAGCAAATGCCGTATGGAGGACGATAGACTCGCGGTGCCACCTCACAATTGGAACAAAAACGTTCCCACTCTTTCCGATGCGTCTTGACGAGACATCGTAGCCTGAGATAACGGGGGCTTCCGTCACGACCTACTTACCGTTCAGTCCTGCTCTCATGAGACCATTCATCACACATCCTTGTACGGAAGTCCCACCATTCTTCCGCTCTCTGAAACAACGATTTGTCTGATTACTTAACTCATTCATCGATTTATTTATTCAATTGAATACGAAAAGGGTTTCCTCATCCATTCATGATAAACATGAAGGACGGGAAAACCCGCGGTACCACCTTCGTTGACTAGTGCTAGTCCCCTCGAACGAACCGGTCACCCTGATTCGTCGTCCCTGATAACGGAAGGTACCCGTCAGAGCCTACTGTAAGTTCGGTCTGATGCTCAGAAGTCCATTCACCTGCTTCCCGATACTGATTCGCACCACCCATCAGCTCTCTTGAATCGTTTCATAGGTTACTTCTCTTCGTCATTGCGTCTGTATTGTTTAATTGTTTTTTATGTTACGTTGGAAACCGTTTTCTGTCAACAGATTTGTCTGAATCAATATAAAGACAGTTGATTCGGGTCAATTGATTCGAGTGACTGTTTGACTGTCTGCAGGAATTGACCGGCCACGAGTCCATCGAGCACCCGGTGGTCAATCGACATACAGAGGTTGACCATATCGCGTGCTGCGAACATACCGTTGATCCAGACCGGACGTTTAACGATCGATTCGACGGATAAGATTGCCGCTTGCGGGAAGTTCAGAATCGGTGCTGACTGAATCGATCCGAATGATCCGGTATTGTTGACCGTAAACGTTCCGCCCTGCATTTCGCTTGATGACAAGCGTCCGGCTTGCGCGCGTTTACCGAAATCATCAATCGACCGGGCAAGTCCTTTAATGCTGAGCTCGTCGGCATTTTTGACGACCGGTACGAATAGTGCTTCCTGTGTTGCGACTGCCAGTGACAGGTTGATCGCTTTTTTCTGAATGATCTTGTCACCCGCCCACGTCGAGTTCATGATCGGATGTTTCTTTAAGCCTTCAACCGTTGCTTTCATGAAGAACGGTAGGAATGTCAATTTTACGCCTTCTTGTTTGAAGAAGGCGTCTTTATGACGGTTCCGGGCTTCAACCAAGTTTGTCACGTCAACTTCAATCATTAACCAGGCATGCGGTGCTTCGTGCTTAGAACGGACCATGTTCGTTGCGATTGCCTGACGGACACCTGCTGTCGGAATTTCGATGTCTCCGTCTTCCGTCGTGCTTGCTGTTGATTTAGCTGTTTGCGGACGTGACGGTTGCGCCGATTCCCGTTGCTCAGCCGGTTTTGCTGCCGGAACCGACTCAATCGTCGGTGCTTCGACTGTATCCGGTTGCTTGATTTGTCCGGTTTCGACGATTTTTAACAAGTCTTTCCGGGTAATCCGGCCGCCGGCACCTGTTCCCGAAACCTGTTCCAAATCGATGCCGTGTTCAGCCGACAATTTCAAAACGGCTGGTGAATAACGTTTCTTCATCGACTGATCACTCGAGACCGGCGTTTCTTCAATCGCCGGAACAGCTTCTTCCGTTGCCGCGACTTCTGTCGATCCGCCGCTGACTTGCAAGGTTACGATTGCTTCCCCGACTTGCAGCGTATCCCCTTCTTCAGCAAGCAGTTTGTCGATGACGCCGTCAAACGACGACGGTACTTCTGCCGTGACTTTATCAGTAATGACTTCCGCAATCGGATCATACTTTTTGACCGTATCACCTGGTTTGACGAGCCAAAGGGAAATCGTCCCTTCCGTTACACTCTCACCAAGCTGTGGCATCGTTAATGTTTCGGTTTTCATTGACGTTTCCCCCTTAGTACGCGTGCAGCGTCCGGATTTTGTCCTCGATTTTTTCACTCGAGACGTTAAAGAATTTCTCCATCGTCGGAGCGTATGGCATCGCCGGTACATCCGGACCGCAGAGACGCTCGATTGGTGCATCGAGATCAAACAACGCTTCTTCCGCGATGATGGCAGATACTTCACTCATGACACTGCCTTCTTTGTTGTCTTCTGTAACGAGCAAGACTTTTCCGGTTTTCCGGGCTGCCGCGACAACCGCTTCCCGGTCAATCGGATAAACCGTCCGTAAATCAAGAATATGAACATCGATACCGTCTTTCTCAAGACGCGCCGCTGCTTCAAGGGCAAACTGAACACAAAGACCGTACGTGATGACCGTTAAATCTTCACCTTCCCGTTTGACATCGGCTTTACCGATTTCAACAGTATAGTCTCCTTCCGGCACTTCACCTTTGAGCAGACGATAGCCGCGTTTATGTTCAAAGAACAGGACAGGATCGTTTGAACGGATGGCTGCTTTCAGCAAACCTTTCGCATCATATGGATTAGACGGAATGACGATTTTTAAGCCCGGCGTCGAATTGAACATCGCTTCGACGGATTGGGAATGGTAAAGGGCACCGTGAATCCCGCCGCCGAATGGTGCGCGGATGACGATTGGGCATGACCAGTCATTGTTCGAACGGTAACGGATTTTTGCCGCTTCACTGACGATTTGGTTGACGGCCGGCATGATGAAATCCGCAAACTGCATTTCAGCAATTGGACGCATTCCGTACATCGCTGCGCCGATTCCGACTCCGGCAATTGCACTTTCAGCGAGTGGCGCGTCGATGACACGTTCTTCCCCGAACTGCTCCAGCAATCCTTGTGTCGCGCGGAAAACACCGCCGCGGACGCCGACGTCTTCTCCGAGGACGAAGACGGATTCATCGCGTTCCATCTCTTCTTTGATCGCACTGTTAATGGCTTCGATTAAACTTAATGTCGTCATTTCGTTTCCCCCTCATCGTACACGTAACGGAGTGCATTTTCCGGTGCATCGTAAGCTGCCGCTTCCGCATACGCCGTCGCTTCATCGACTTCTTGTTCGAGTTTCGTTTCGAGTTCCTGTGCCGTTTCTTCTGTCAGGACACCCATTTGAATCAGTTTTTCGCGGAACAGTTTGACACCGTCGCGTGTTTTCAGTTCAGCCAGTTCTTCTGCCGAACGGTAAGATTTATCATCATCATCGGACGAATGCGGTACGAGACGTTCGACTTCAACTTCAATCAGTGTCGGACCGTCACCGCGCAGACCGCGTTCACGTGCCTCTTTGACCGCTTTGTAGACAGCAAGCGGATCGATGCCGTCAATCGTCACACCCGGCATCCCGTATCCGATCGCCCGGTCGGCAACGTGTTTCGCCGATAATTGTTTCGAGAGTGGTGTCGAAATCGCATATTTATTGTTTTCACAGAACAGAATGACCGGTAATTTGTGAATGCCGGCAAAGTTTGCTCCTTCATGGAAGTCTCCTTGGTTCGACGACCCTTCACCAAACGAAACGTAGGCGACAAGCGGTTCCCGACGCATCTTCGCAGCAAGGGCAATCCCGACCGCATGCGGTACTTGCGTCGTGACCGGACTTGATCCTGTCACGATGTTCAGGGCACGTGAACCGTAATGACCCGGCATTTGACGTCCACCTGAGTTCGGGTCTTCCGCTTTTGCGAAAGCGGACAACATGATATCACGTGACGTCTGTCCAAAATGCAGGACAACTCCGAGATCGCGGTAGTACGGCAAGATATAGTCTGTTCCTTTTTCAAGCGCGAAGGCAGCACCGACTTGTGCTGCTTCCTGCCCCTGACAGGAAACGAGAAATGGAATTTTACCCGCCCGGTTTAATTTCCACATCCGTTCGTCGATTTTCCGTGCGCGGACCATCGTTTCGAACATTTGAATCGCGTCCTGCTCCGTCAAACCCAGTTCGACGAGTTCTTTGAATTCTATTTTTTCCATCTGTTTTTCCTCCTTAGGCGTGAACCGCTAATCCGTCGACTGCCAGTGCTGCTTCCCCGAACGCTTCTGAAAGTGCAGGGTGTGGATGGACAAGCTGTCCGACTTCCCATGCCGTTGCATTCAGCACAAGCGCAAGACCACCTTCACTGATTAATTCCGTTGCTTTAGGTCCAACGATATGAACGCCGACCAGATCATCCGTCTTGGCATCGGAAACGAGTTTAATGAATCCGGCTGCTTCCCCTTCAATCCGTGCTTTTCCAAGACCGTTAAACGAGAACATCCCCGTTTTGACATCGAGTCCTGCTGCCTTTGCTTCGGCTTCCGTCAATCCGACGGAGGCGGCTTCCGGCACACTGTAAATACAACGCGGAACAAAGGCATAGTTCAGCGGTGTCGTTGAACCGTTGACAATCGTTTCGACCGCTTTTGCCCCTTCTGCTGACGCGACGTGTGCGAGTTGCAGGCGTCCGATGACATCACCAATCGCAAAGATATGATTGTCCTTCGTGCGGAACTCATCATCGACTTGGATGAATCCGTTTTCGACGATGATATTCGTATTCTCAAGTCCGATTCCTTCGACATTTGCCATCCGGCCGATTGCGACCAGCAGCTTGTCTGCTGCGAGCGTCGTCTTGTCCCCGTTACGGTCGACATCGATCGTCACACCGGACTCGGTCAGCTGGAAGCTGTCGCTTTGCGCCGCTGCACTCGTCATGATTTTGACACCGCGTTTTTTGAGCTGACGGGCCACTTCCCGACTGACAGCTTGATCTTCCGTCGGTAAAATCCGGTCGCTGAATTCAACGACTGTAACCTCGACGTCAAAGTCCGTCAACATCGACGCCCATTCGATTCCGATGACGCCGCCGCCGATGATGACAATTGATTTTGGTAAAGCGTTCATGTCGAGTGCCTCATCCGAGCTGAGCACATATTCGGAGTCAAACGCCAGACCGTTTAACGGACGCGGTCGTGAACCGGTCGCAACAATCAATTGGCGCGGTAAAATCAATTCGCCGTCACCTTCTTCCGGCTCGACGCTAATCGTTCCCGGCATCGGTGAAAAGATGCTTGGTCCGAGAATCGAACCGCGGCCGTGAAAGACTTCGATTTTTCCTTTTTTCATCAGGTGCTGGATACCAGATTCGAGACCATCAATGATGTCCTGTTTCCGTTGTTTGACCTGTTCGAACCGTAAAAACGATTCCGGTACGTCGACGCCGTATGTAGCGGCGTGTTTTACTGTCTGATAGACGGCAGCCGACTTTAAAAATGCTTTGGATGGGATACATCCACGATGCAGACAGGTTCCCCCGAGTTTTCCTTGTTCTACGATTGCTACCGTCTTCCCGGCTTGCGCAGCGCGGATCGCTGCGACGTATCCACCGGGTCCACCACCTAGGACAACGACGTCGAATTCTCTAGCCATGTTAATTCGCCTCCATATTCCTTCACTTGTTCCTCTTGACGCAGTACACGTATTACGCCTTCTGCAAGCGCCCGTAACTCATCTTCTCCTGGTATCCGGATGACAGATCCGATATGGGCAATCCGTTCTTCAATCGCTTTCGTCAACCGGTCACTGTATGCGAGACCGCCCGTTAAGATGACAGCATCGACTTGACCGTATAAAACAGCACTTTGGGCCGCGATTTCTTTTGCAACTCGATACGCCATCGCCTCATACAGTAGAGCGGCTTTTTCATCTCCGTCGTCAATCCGACGTTCGATTTCAACCGCATCATACGTGCCTAAGTGCGCGACAAGTCCGCCTGACCCAACGACCAGACGCTTCATTTCCTCGAGTTTATACTTGGTACTATAACATAGTTCTACTAGTTGACCAACAGGCAGGGATCCGCTTCGTTCCGGTGAAAAAGCCCCTTCTCCGTCGAGTCCATTGTTGACATCAATCACGCGTCCGTTCAGATGGGCACCGACCGTGATCCCGCCACCCATATGGGCAACAATCAGCCGTAATTGCTCGTAGGGTATTCCATTTTCTTTCGCATACCGTTTCGCGACTGCCTTTTGATTTAAGGCATGGAAAATACTTTTCCGTTCGAGTTCAGGCAATCCTGTAAGACGGGCAATCGGCTCCAGTTCATCGACGACGACCGGATCAACGATGAATGCCGGAATCGATAACGTTTGACCAATCTCATCTGCAAGCAGTCCACCGAGATTCGAAGCATGAATTCCGAATGTGCCGTTCAGTAAATCCTCACGCATTTCCTGATTGACGCGGTATGTCCCGCTGACGAGCGGACGAAGCAGACCACCGCGACCAACAATCGCCGTAAGCGCTTTCAAATCAATCTGTTCTTGTGCCAGCACATCGAGGACGACTTGGCGTCTGATGTTCAGCTGATCTGAAAGCGGTCCTCCGACCGCTTCAGCTGAATGGCGCAACGTTTTCGTAAACACTTGCTCTGTTCCATCAAAGATTCCGATTTTCGTTGAGGTTGAACCCGGATTGATGGTTAAAATACGTTCGCTCATTGAACTCCTCCTCTGATTAACCGCGTGATCCTAAAATGTTTTTATCCCGGCGTAAGAACTGGCTGCGGGCACTGCCCATTGTCGCGATCCGTTCTTCTGCCATCTTCTCTGCTGCCCGGTAAGTCGGCAGATGGTCACGTTTGGCAATTTCGATGACTTTTGCTACCGCATCATAGACGAGTTCGACTTTTTTCATCGCCCGCTCACGGTTGTACCCGTCGAGTTCGTCGGCCACATTGATGACACCTCCTGCGTTGATGACGAAGTCCGGTGTATATAAAATACCGCGTTCCTGGAGCATATCTCCGTGACGATCTTCTTTGAGTTGGTTGTTTGCTGCTCCGGCAATGATTTTCACTTTCAGTTGTGGAATCGTCTCATCGTTCAATGTCGCACCTAAGGCACACGGCGCAAAGATATCGGCATCGACGCTGTAAATTTCATCCGGTCCGACGACGAGAGCGCCAAACGCTTCTTCTGCACGGCGTAATGCATCTTGATTGATGTCTGTGACAATCAATTTTGCGCCTTCTTCATGCAAGTGACGGCATAGGTTGAAAGCAACGTTACCAACACCTTGAATCGCAACTGTTTTTCCTCCGAGTGAATCTGTGCCATATACTTCTTTAGCGGCTGCCTTCATCCCGCGGTAAACGCCATAAGCCGTGACTGGTGACGGATTGCCGCTTGATCCGAATGCCGGGCTGACACCGGTTACGAAATCTGTTTCCATGTGGATATAATCCATGTCGGCGACTGTTGTGTTGACGTCTTCCGCAGTGATGTAACGTCCGTTTAACGACTGTACGTAACGACCGAATGCACGGAACAGAGCTTCTGATTTTTGCGTTTTCGCATCACCGATGATGACCGCTTTCCCGCCGCCAAGGTTCAGACCGGCTGCCGCATTTTTATACGTCATGCCTTTTGCCAAACGAAGCGCGTCGATCAATGCTTCCTCGTCAGACGCATAGTTCCACATACGGAGTCCGCCGAGTGCTGGTCCGAGTGTCGTATCATGAATCGCGATAATCGCCTTTAATCCTGAGACTTTATCGTGACAAAATACGACTTGTTCGTAATCTTCCATTGCCATCGTTTCGAAAATACTGAATCGTGCTTCTACGTTTGTTTCAACCATTGTTAGTTCCCCCTTAGATTGTTTGTTTGATTTTTTTGGTAGGTTGCGCATTAAGTAAAGCAAAGGCTAATGAATAGAGTTTCGCTTCCGCCGTGTCGGCTCGACTTGTTAAGACGACAGGTGCTTTAGCCCCGACTAAAATCGCTGCAACCGATGCCTGAGCAAAGTACATCAGGGATTTATAAATTACGTTTCCGACCTCGATTTGTGGCACGACGAGTAAATCCGCTGCCCCCGCAACGTCTCCTGTCAGTCCCTTTTGTTTCGCCGCTTCTAAATTGACGGCGTTATCTAGAGCAAGCGGACCGTCAACAAGGCAATCCTTGATTTGTCCGCGTCGATTCATTTGTGTCAGTAAGGCGGCATCAATCGTCGCCGGCATCGTCGGATTGACGACCTCGACAGCAGCAAGTACTGCCACTTTCGGCAAGGAATATCCGACGGCTCGAAGTGCGGTCACACCGTTTTCAATGATGTGGACTTTATCCTCCAGCGTCGGAGCGATATGAATCGCAGCATCCGTCAATCCAATGGCGGTCTCCCGTCCCGGTACTTCAAACAAAGCGACATGTGACAACACTTTTCCTGATCGTAAGCCCGTCTCCTTGTTCAAGACAGCTTTCATGAACGTCGCTGTCGGAACGAGTCCTTTCATCAAGACATCCGCGTCCCCTTTGCGGACGGCATAGGCGGCACGCTCTGCTGCTTCTTGTGCCGTAGCCGTATGCGTGATGACGAACTGTGATTCGCTCAACTGTCGATCATGAATCATTTTTTGAATACGTGTCGCATCCCCGAACAAATGAAAACGGGCTAAATCATTCTCAATCGCCAACGACACTGCATCCATTACCTCTTCATCATCAGCGGATGCAATCGCAACGACTGCATCTTCAAGACCTGCTGCTTGTTGAACCATTTGTTCAAACCTCAAGCCATTTCCCCCCTTACCTGTCGTTCTCTTTATTTAATAGCAATTTCCATGCCAACTCTAAACCGACGGTATACCAACATCTTCGTCTTTATTTTTGCATGGAATTGCATTTATTTGCAATATATTGCACGCAACATTTTGCAAATCAACATTGGATGTTAAACCGTTCCACTTTGTAATAGAGTGCCCGTAAAGAGATGCCTAACTGTTTGGCAGCTTCGGTCTTATTTCCATTTACGACATCAAGTGCTTCCCGAATCAATTGTTCTTCGACGTAGGACATCTCATCCGACAGATGCTTGATTTCTTTTTTTGGACGTTCCGACCGTTTAGACGGTGTCGGGGAAACGAGTTGCAGGTGGCCTTTGCGTAAAACCTGTTCCGTTTTATCCGTAAAAATCAACGCGCGTCCGATGACATTTTCGAGTTCCCGGACGTTTCCTTTCCACGTCTGTTGTCGGATCGCTTCCAATGCATCTTCAGAAACACGTTCGACGGACCGGCCGTAACTTTGGTTCAATTTACGCAACAGATGTGTCGACAGCGGAGCAAGATCATCCGGTCGTTCGCGAAGAGCAGGAATATGGATCGGCAGCCGGTTGATCCGGTAATACAAATCTTCCCGGAACTCCCCGGTGATGATTTTCTGTTCAAGATTGGCATTTGTCGCGGCAATGATTCGGACATCGACCGGAACCGCTTTGGCTCCACCGACGCGAACGACTTCATTTTCTTGCAGTACCCGTAATAATTTGGCTTGGACATCAAGCGGCAGTTCACCAATCTCATCTAAAAACAAGGAGCCGCCATGCGCCTCTTCAAAATAGCCTCTTTTTCCGCCACGGCGGGCGCCGGAAAAGGCGCCTTCTTCATAACCAAACAATTCACTTTCAAGTAGGCTCGGCGCAATCGCTGCACAGTTGACCCGGACGAATTGTTCGTATCGGCGATCGCTTGCAGCATGAATCGCATGGGCAAACAATTCCTTCCCGGTACCGGACTCTCCCCGGATCAAGACATTGACCGGCATCGTCGCGGCAAGCTTCGCCTGATCGACGACAAAACGCATTGACTCACTTTCGGCAATGATGTCATCAAACGTGTATTTCGCCTCCAGTGTCCGGATTTTTTGTTTGGCCGCCTTCAATTCTTTTGTTAACGCTTTCATTTCCGAGATATCGCGAATGACACCGACTGATCCTCGTACTTGACCATCCACGACGACCGGTGCGGCATTGACAATGATATCCCGTCTGTCTTGACCAATCTTCATCCGGGCATCCCGAACACTTTCGCCTGTTTCGAGCACCCGTAAATGGACCGATTCCTGCATCCCGATATCTGCGCTTGCCGGCTTACCGATGACGTCTCCCTCTGTATATCCGGTCATCCGGGTATACGCAGGATTGATCAGCATCGTTTCCCCCGCCTGATTGGCTACTGAAATCGCTTCACTCGTACAGTGAATGATAGCTTCGAGCATCCGCTCTTTTTCTGCCAAACGCTCGAGTAACACACGGACAAACTCTCCCGGTAAAACCGCGGCTTCCGGAAAATAATGAATCAATTGCTCGAGCACACCGTGTTCTCCGGTCGCATCAATAATAAAGTCAATGGCCGTGCCTTGAAAAGCCGTCCATGTTTTTTCCACCCGGATATGTCCCCGTTTTGCGAGTTGAACGCCAATCGCGTGTTCGTCTGGATCGACGACCCCGATTACCGTCAACAAAGGCGAACGTTGAAAAGCATGTAATACTTCTGTTCCACCGCGCCCCGCACCAACGATCAAGAGATGATGCATTCTAATTCCCCCTTTGAAACTGCTTACATCTTTATCCTACCTGTATTAAAACAGGAGGGCAAATCGAATTCGCAGTCATATGGATTTTCTGATACAATACGCTTGGAAAGGGGTCACAATCATGCGAATCATCGGTCTATTATCTTTACTCATTCCGGGTATCATCGGTGCCATCGGCATCAAGCTGATGCGGGACAGTGTTTTCTTAAAAGCGCAATTCCCCTTCCGGTATCTAGGGGATTCTGCCTATGTATATGTATTACAAGGATTTTCCGGCCTGGCGTTAGCCATCGGCGGAATCGGCTTCGTCGCCGGTTATGTCTTTTACCGCGATCGTAAACGAGGCAAAGTATCGGAGCGCTATCAAAAAAAATAAACACACAAAAAGGTCCCCATCTCTTGAACTCATTTCAAGCGCGGGACCTTTTATTCATATAAAGTTGGTTTCACTTACGGATGAACTCCTCTCATAGCAGAACTATTCGTGTACTTCAAAACCATAGGTTGTCCTCTTAATGAAGAGGTTGAAAGAAATCAGATTTGGCTATCGAGCGATCGATAGAAAGGTAAAACTACTCCAGTATCTGACTTTACTTGGACCTAGGTGAAGCGTAATGTCATCCGCTTGTTGCAGTCGATCATTCGGTTGCTAACATTCACTGCTAGACAACACTCCTTTTCACGAACTGTACTTGTTACTGGTCTTGCTTGGTCTTGCTTGGTCTTGCTTGGTCTTGCTTGGTCTTGCTTGGTCTTGCTTGGTCTTGCTTGGTCTTGCTTGGTCTTGCTTGGTCTTGC
>NZ_JACSMV010000008.1:72514-101309 GCF_018618835.1 Exiguobacterium sp. s145
TTGGTCTTACTTTGGACGTTTAATTTACGTTACCCTTCACTTTTTCCTTGCTTCGAAATCATGAAGTCTCATATCTGTTTGAGATAAATCATCCGAAAAAGATATGAAATGCCTTGGTAAGAATTCTACCAAGAGAATGTCGTCCATCATTCTTGAGCCGTTTACAGGTGGCGACCTGAGATGAAATTCGTTGAACGGTTTTCCGGGAACCAATTCGACTCGACGTTCATCTGACGTCTTTCCAAATCATTTGGTACCTTTATTATAACAAACATTTCAGTTTGTGCAACATTTATTTAATGAATATTCAGTTTTTTATTTGTATTAAAAAAACCAGGCTTCTCCGGATTTTCTTCATCCGTCAAAACCTGATTACCGCTCTATTAAGATCCGTTCATATGGTTCGATACATAAGAGATGAACTCGGAATTTTTCGGACTTTTCTCCTGTTCAATTCGTCCGTTAAACAATGTATGTTCATTCATGCCTTCTTTCCAGGCCGACTTAATCGCATGGCGCATCGCCCGCTCGACACGCGAAGCAGTCGTTTGATGTTTTCTAGCAATCGTCGGGTATAGCTCTTTTGTAATCAGCCCCAATAAATCTTCCCGTTCCAGCACCAACAAGACCGCCTCTTTCAAGTACGTGAATCCTTTGATGTGCGGCGCAATTCCGATTTCCCGGAGCGTGGTGCCAACTTTCGTTTCGACCGGTTCTGCTTGGCTTGGCTGTACGCCGTTCACGACCAGACGAATTTTGTTGACGAGTTGATCTAAACTGAACGGTTTCAATAAAAAGTAGGCAGCGCCCAGTGAAACAGCCTGTTGCGATACTTCATCCTTCCCGAACGCACTTAACATGATGACAGCCGGACTGCTCTTTTGGTTCATCAAGGCCTCCAAGACACCCAGTCCATCGAGATGGGGCATGATGATATCCAATAACAGCACATCGGTCTCGACATGTCCTAATTTTTCGAGACAACTTTCTCCGTTATAGGCAACGCATACTACTTCCATGTCTTCTTGGGCAGATAGATGTTGCCGAATCAATTCGACCATTTCTCGGTTATCATCCGCAATCCCGACTCTAATCAATTGTTACACCCCATTTTTAAGCGATTCCTTCATGTTCATTGCCTGTTCCATCAGTTCTTCCGCATGACGCAACGTCAAATCCGTCATATGTGTGCCGGAAATCATCCGTCCCAGTTCATTTCCGCGCTCGGAGTCCGTCAGTACGTTGACCTGTGTCGTCGTCCGGTCCGTTTCTTCGATTTTACGGATATACAAGTGTTGATCCGCAATCGATGCAACTTGCGGCAAGTGGGTGATACACAAGACTTGACTGTCGATTGACAGACGATAAATCTTTTCTGCCATCGCTTGTGCGACACGTCCGGATACCCCTGTATCCACTTCATCAAAGATGATGGAAGCCACACCGACCGAACGTGAGAAAATCGATTTCAGTCCGAGCATGATCCGAGACAATTCGCCGCCGGAAGCGACTTTCCCGAGTGATTTAAACGGTTCTCCGGCGTTCGTCATAATGTAGAACTCGACGAAGTCGATTCCGTTTTTACGTAAAGTCGGCGCCTTTCCATCTTGGAGGAAGCGGATTTCAAAGCGGGCTTTTTCCATATACAACTGACGGAGTTCAAGGTGAATCGCTTCACCTAAATGATGCGCTGCTTTTCTCCGGGCCTGAGACAGTTCTCCGCCGATGTCGAACAGTTCCGTCTCCAACTGTTCCACTTCTGTTTTCAGTTTTTCAATCCGCTCATCGCGATTCGTCATCGTATCCAGTTCCACACCGATTTTTTTACCGTAAGCGATGACTTCTTCTATCGTTGCTCCGTATTTCCGTTTGAGTTGTTGGAATACAGATAAACGAAGCTCGATTTCGTCGAGCCGGTTCGAATCAAACTCCAAAGTTTCAAGTTGATCCCGGACCGCATAGCCGACTTCCTCAAGCGCATAAAATGCATTGGCCAATGTATCGCTTTGACCCGAAAATTCATCATCGATACTTGAAGCCTGTTGCAGTTCACGCATGGCGTCTCCGACGGAATCAATCCCGCGCCGTTCGTCATGTAACGCATCGTAAGCGGCGCTGAGAGAAGCATGAAGCTTTTCAAAGTTTGCCAACCGGTTTCGTTCGCTCAATAAATCTTCTTCCTCACCTGTTCGGAGTTTCGCACTGTCGATTTCTTCCGTTTGAAAAGACAACAAGTCAATACGTTGGGCTAACTCCTGTTCACTTTGCGCCAGTGCCTGCAAGGCATCCCGTTTTTCTTCATACTGCTGAAAACGTTCCTGATACCGTTCGAGAATCGGAGCAATCGTCGCATGTCCAAAGTCATCCAAAATCGTTTGATGATACGTACTTTCCATCAGATGTTGATGTTCATGCTGACCATGGAGATCGACAAGAGCCCGGCCGAATTCCCGTAAAATCGTCAAGGTGACTAATTTATGATTGACGCGACAGACACTTTTTCCGGAAGCAAACAAATCACGGCGTAAAATGATCATGCCGTCTTCCATGTCGATCCCGTACTCTTCTGCTAACGTATAGGCCATATGACCGTCTTCAATCATGAAGAGACCTTCTAATTCCGCCTTGTCCTCACCGTACCGGACAAATTCAGCAGAACCGCGACCACCGATCAGTAATCCAATCGCATCCAGCACAATCGATTTACCGGCTCCCGTTTCTCCGGTCAAGACCGTCATGCCTTTTTTGAAATCAATCTGTAGCTGGTCAATGATTGCAAATTGTTTTATCGATAGTTCAGCTAACATCATGTCAACTCCTTACAACATTCCTAAAATACGTTCGGTCACTTCCGTTGCTGCTTCTTCATTTCGTGTAATCATCAGGATCGTATCGTCACCACAGACTGTCCCGAGTAACTCCGGCCAGTTTAAATGATCGAGCAAGACACCTAATGCATTTGCGTTTCCGGGTAAGACATGCATGACAATCAAGTTTTGTGCGGAATCAATCGAGATGAAGCTATCTCCGAGCAATCGGCGTAACTTTCCGAGTGGATTGAACCGCTGATCGGCAGGCAAGCTGTATTTGTATCGGCCATCATTGAGCGGCACCTTCACGAGATGAAGTTCTTTAATATCTCGAGAGACGGTCGCCTGGGTTACTTTATAGCCTGCATTTCGAAGTTCCTCGACTAACTCATCTTGTGTTTCGATTTCTGACTGCGTAATGATTTCCCGAATCTTGATTAACCGTTGCCCCTTTGTCATCCTTGCACCTCACAGTTTTTCTTCACTGATACTATTGTAATCCAATAATTCGATAAAAGTCCATGCTTGCCCTATTCATTCCTGACAAATCAAAAACAGACTCCATCATCTTTGACGGAGCCTGTTTGGAAATCGATTAGACTTACAACGCGGCATGGGCCAGACGAACGGTTTCAAGCGGATCAACCGATTCTTCCATCCCCGGTGTCTCAAGCTTGGCGTGCAGGAGAAACTCGATATTTCCCTCACCGCCGGTAATCGGTGAAAAATCCAATTGTTGAACGTAAAATCCTTCCCGGACAAAGAAATCTACCATCTCTTTGAGTACCCGATCGTGAATCCGCTCATCTCGAACGATTCCCTTTTTACCGACATCATCACGCCCTGCTTCAAACTGTGGTTTGACAAGCGCAATGACATCCCCGCCCTCAGCTAAAATCGCCTTTAATGGCGGCAAAATCAATCTCAGTGAGATGAACGAGACATCGATGGTCGCAAAGCTCGGCTGAACAGGAAACATATCTGGCGTCGCATGACGGAAGTTGGTTTTTTCCATTGCCGTCACACGATCGTCCGACCGTAATTTCCAGTCCAGTTGATTGGAGCCGACATCCAGCGCATACATATGGGCAGCCCCGTTTTGTAAGGCACAATCCGTAAACCCGCCTGTCGAAGAACCGATATCAAGACCAGTCCGTCCGGATACATCGATATCGAATACCGCTAATGCTTTTTCCATCTTGTATCCACCGCGACCGACGTATGGCATGACTTGACCTTTGACCGTCAAATCGATGTCTGATTTTACTTTTTCACCGGCTTTCTCCAGCCGTTCCGTGCCACTGAATACAAGACCTGCCATAATGGTCCGTTTTGCTTTTTCACGTGTTTCACATAAACCGCGCTCGACGAGCAGAACGTCGAGGCGGATTTTTTTTACAGTTTCCATTAATCGTTACACACTCTGTTTCTTTCCTTGATTGACAAATGAGCGGACTTCTTCCGCAATTTGTCCAGGTAATAATCCGATCTCTTCTAACAATTCGTTGACACCGCCATGCTCGATATACCAATCCGGGATACCAAATCGTTTGACGCGCGGGAAAGCTTCCTGTTCATTGGCATGTTCGAGAACAGCTGAACCGAATCCGCCCTTGAGCACCGCTTCTTCAAGCGTTACGAGTGGAATACCTTCCGCGTATAATGCATTCAACATTTTTTCATCCAGTGGTTTGATCGTCCGGGCATTGATGACCCGTACCGATACATCCCCTTCTAGAAGTTCCGCAATTTTCAAGGCGTCCTGTACTTGGGGACCGAATGCCATGATGGCGACATCCGTTCCTTCGCGTTCGACGTCCCATGTATCAAGCGAAATTTCATGGAGTGTCTCATCCATCGGAACACCGATGCCTTCTCCGCGTGGGAAACGGACAGCAATCGGTCCTTCGTATTTAACAGCCGAATAGAGAAGGTGTTGCAGTTCATTCTCATCTTTCGCCATGACAATCCGGATATTCGGTACGTGACGCATGAAGGCGATATCAAAGACACCTTGGTGTGTTTCGCCGTCCGCACCGACGAGACCCGAACGGTCGATTGTGAACGTCACATCGAGGTTCTGGCGTGCGACGTCATGAACGAGTTGGTCGTATGCACGCTGGAAGAAGGTCGAATAAATCGAGACGACCGGCTTCATGCCTTGTGTTGCCTGACCGGCAGCAAATGTTACGGCATGTTGCTCCGCAATCCCGACATCAAACATCCGTTCCGGGAATTCTTTTTCAAAGCAGTCGAGTTTCGATCCGACACTCATCGCCGGTGTAATCAGAGTTAACTTATCATCCTCACGGGCCATCTTCGTCAACGTGTCTGCCACTGTGAACGAATAACTTGGTGCTTTTGATTTCCCTTTGATGACTTCGCCTGACTCGATCTTGTACGGTCCTAGACCGTGCCATGTGCCGATGCCGTCGTATTCAGCCGGACGGTAGCCTTTTCCTTTTTTCGTGATGACATGAAGCAGGACAGGCCCTTCTTCTTTCTTCACATAGTTCAGCTGTTCGATTAAGTCCGTTAAATCATGACCATCGACCGGTCCGTAATAATTAAAACCGAGTTCTTCAAAGAACATACCGGGAACGAGTGCTCCTTTGACCGCTTCTTTCAGCTTCTCGCCGCCTTTTTCAAGCTTTCCGCCGATTAACGGGATTTTTTTAATCAATGTTTCGAGCTCATCTTGCGCGTAACGGACTTTGCGCGAAGAACGGATTCTTCCTAACATCTGATGCATCGCCCCGACATTCGGTGCGATCGACATCTCGTTGTCGTTTAAGATGACGATGACGTTTTGTTGTTCCGCTCCGATATGGTTCAATGCTTCGAGTGCCATTCCGCCTGTCAACGCACCGTCCCCGATAATGGCGATCGCCCGGTCATCATTACCTTTTAGTTCATTCGACACAGCAATCCCCATCGCTGCCGAAAGTGAGGTCGAACTGTGGCCTGTTTCCCAGACGTCATGAACGCTCTCGTTGCGTTTCGGGAATCCGCATAACCCTTTGTGTTGACGCAGCGTATCAAACTGACCTGCCCGTCCTGTCAAAATTTTATGCACGTATGCTTGGTGTCCGACATCCCAGACGAATTTATCGTTCGGACTGTCAAATTCGCGGTGAAGCGCCAATGTCAGTTCGACGACACCTAGATTCGGTGCTAAATGTCCACCTGTCGTTGCTAATTCTTCAATCAAAAAGCGTCGGATGTCACCTGCGAACAGTTCTAATTCCGAGACTGACATACGCTTTAAAAATGACGGATCCTGTATCTCTGTCAACTTCATACCTTACCGCCTCTTTCCCTTGCATTCTTATATGGTTTGTACCCTACATTGTACTAGAACAATCTTGCGAACGCCACATTCCCGGCGCATAAAAAAAGACGGCTTACTACGCCGCCTCTCTTAATGGTCACGCTTGACGACGAAGTCGAGCAAATCCTTAAGCGGTGTCGCTTCGACGGAAAGAGCCTCGATTGCTTCATTCGCTGCCGTCACTTGGGCTGCAAGTGCCCTTTTCGCCCCGTCAAGACCCAACAGTTTCGGATAAGTTGCTTTGTCATTTCCTTCATCACTGCCAACCGGTTTCCCGATTTTGTCAGCATCTCCGGTCACATCCAGGATGTCGTCTTGAATTTGGAAAGCAATTCCGAGATGACGGCCGTACCGTTTCAACTGTTCGAGATCCTCATCTGCGACTCCGGCTAAAATGCCGCCTGCTTCGACTGCAAAAATCAACAAGGCTCCTGTTTTCCGGCGGTGAATCGATTCCAGTTCTTCCGCATCACTGATTCCTCCGCGCTCTCCAAGCATGTCATCCAGTTGACCGCCGACCATCCCGGCTGCACCCGCTGCTGCTGCGAGTCGCTCGAGTAATTTCACTTTAACTTCCGCTGCGGCCATCGTTTCGAGTAGACACGTAAAGGCATTCGTCAGTAACGCATCCCCTGCGAGAATGGCGGTCGCCTCATCGAATTCAATATGATTGGTCGGACGTCCGCGTCGCATATCATCATCGTCCATCGCCGGTAGATCATCATGAATCAAGGAATATGTATGAATCATCTCAAGCGCCGCCGCTGTTGCGTCACCCGTCTTACGATCGACGCCGTAAGCATCGAGGACAGCATAAATCAATGCCGGACGGACACGTTTCCCCCCTGCATCAAGGGAATACAGCATCGCTTCCCGCAGACGATCCGGTGCTTCGAGACGGTTCATGAAAGTTTCCAGTGCTTGCTCCACCTGCGTTTTCCACTCTGTTAAGACAATCATTGTGATCCTCCTTTTTCACGTAACGTGCCATCTTGTTCCAAGATTTGATCGAGCCGTTTTTCTGCCGTCGACAGCTTTCCTTGACAGAGTGCCGTCAATTTCACGCCTTCCTCGTACAAATTCATCGCTTGCTCAAGCGGTGCTTCACCTGCCTCCAGTAGTTCGACGATTTCTTCCAACCGCTCTAAAGCGGCTTCAAAGGATTGTTCTGTTTCCATCTTCTTCATCCTCTCGTTTCGCTAGGATACTCCCGTCATGAAACTGAACCCGGAAGGTCTGATCTGACAATTCTGTTACGGAACGGACGAGTCGGCCGTCCTGCTCGACGTAAGTATACCCACGCAACATGACTTGCGTCGGGCTGACCGAGTCAAGGCGGGCAATCATTTGATGCAACCGGTCCTGCTTCGTGCGGAGGACGGTATGGATCCGTTCCAGCTGTTTCCGTGTCCGGACCAACTGGCGTCCTTGTTCCGCCAAACGTTCCTGCATCGCGATTCGGGCAAACCGGTTCACCTGATCCGTCAAGGCTTGTTGCTTCGACTGCAACACCTGTTTTCCGATCCGGTTCAGTCCCATCTCTGCCCGGTCCAACCGTTCCTGTTTCAAACCTAACAAGACACGAGGAGACTTCAAGCCGTAACTCGTTGCCAGCCGCTGGACTTGATCCTTACGTTCGGTGATGTACTGGGCGTAATGGCGCGTCAATCTCCGATTCAGTTCATTGAGACGCTTCGCAAGTTCCGCTGCTTCCGGCGTCACGAGTTCTGCTGCGGCAGTCGGCGTCGCCGCCCGGACATCTGCAACAAAATCCGCAATCGTAAAGTCTGTTTCGTGACCGACTGCTGACACGATCGGAATCCGCGACTGATGAATCGCTGTTACGACCGGCATTTCGTTAAACGCCCACAATTCCTCAATTGATCCGCCACCGCGACCGATGATCATCACGTCACATGCCTGATGTTCGTTCATCCATTCAATGGCACGGACGATTTGGGGTGCGGCCTCTTTCCCTTGAACGAGAACCGGCGCAAAAACAATAGCGGCTTGCGGATAACGGCGACGTAACGTCGTCGCGATATCATGAAGGGCGGCTCCCTTCGGCGAGGTTACGATGCCGATTTTTTGCGGGAAAGCCGGTAATGGCAGTTTCTGTTCCGCTTCAAACCATCCGCGGGCCTCGACATCCTCTTTTAGCTGGACATAGGCTTCGTAAAGGGCTCCTACACCGTCTTCCATCATCCGTTCGACGTAAAGCTGCATCTCACCCGATGCGACATAAACCGAAATCCGAGCCGTAATGATGACACGGGCTCCGTCCCGGATGTCCGTCTTGACACGACTGGCATCCCGGGCGAACATGACAGCTTTCATCCGCGACTGTTCATCTTTCAACGTAAAATAAAGGTGACCGGAAGAGTGTCGTTTAAAGTTCGACACTTCTCCCACCACCTGGACTTGTTGGAGCAACGAGTCGTTCTCGAGTTCCCGTTTCACATATTGGACGAGTTCGGAAACCTGGAGAGGATTCGTCATTTCGCTGCCTCGATCGTATTGTGAAGCAACATCGTGATCGTCATCGGCCCGACCCCACCAGGAACTGGTGTAATCATCGAGGCGACTTCTTTCACTGCTTCAAATTCGACATCTCCGACTAATTTTCCGTCGACCCGGTTGACACCGACGTCGATGACGACGGCTTCCGGCTTGACCATATCGGCAGTAATCAATTTCGGCACACCGACAGCGACAATCAGAATGTCCGCCTGACGGGTCATCGCACCGAGATCTGCCGTCTTCGAGTGACAATATGTCACGGTCGCTGATTCATTTAAAAACAGCATTCCGACCGGCTTACCGACGATTTGGCTTCGACCGACGACAACGACATGACGACCGGCAATCGGAACATTCATTTCCTTGACGAGATGCAAAATACCATTTGGTGTACATGGCAAGAAAGTAGGTTCACCGATTATCATTTTCCCGACCGAGACCGGATGGAAACCATCGACATCTTTTTCTGGAGCGATGGCGAAGATGACCTTACTCTCATCAATATGTTTTGGCAAAGGTAATTGAACGAGAATACCGTGTACGCTGGCATCGGCATTCAGCCGTTCAATCAAGTGAAGCAATTCCGATTCTTTTGTCTCTTCCGGTAATCGGATCAAATCGGAATCCATCCCAATCTCCTGCGCCGCTTTTTCTTTACCACGGACATACGATTGACTGGCTGGATCTTCTCCGATTAAGATGACGGTCAGTTTCGGTTGAATACGTTCTTCTTTCAGACGTGCGACTTCTTCTTTCAGTTTCAAACGATACGATTGTGCGACTTGTTTCCCATCGATTACGACTGCCATGATTTTGTCCACTCCCCCAAAAATATTCGCTTCACTCTTTGCCTGATCAAACTTCTCTGTTTTTAAGTTAGTTGCTTTGCGGGTTTTCTTTCAAACCGTTTTGTTCCACTTCTTGCGCTACTTTTCCGAGCACACCGTTGACGATTTTTGTTGCTTCTTCATCGGCAAAAGCTTTCGTTAATTCGATTGCTTCATTGATGGTTACCCGGACTGGAATCTTCGCTTCAAACAACAGTTCATACACCGCAAGACGAAGAATCGTCCGTTCGATGTTTCCGAGACGCTCAAATGACCAGTTCACGAGCGCAGCACGCAGCTTTTGATCAATTTCCGGTTTGTTTGCTTCGACTCCTTCAACCAATCGTGTCACAAACGTATCATATTCTTTACCTTCTACTGCGAATTCAATGGCTTCTTGTGCAGACAGATCCGAGAGTTCCATTTGGAACAAAGACTGTACTGCCAGTTCGCGTGCCATATGTCTTTTCATCATGATTTTACGTGCTCCTTTTTTTATCGTTCTCAATCAATTAGTTTAGCACATTCTTTTTTCAAAAAACATAGAGAACGGCAAAAAGACGGGAGTTAAATACAATCGACTCCCGTCCACGATTACTTCACGATTTCTGCTTTTAGTTCACGTTCTGTAAATTTCGTCGTAAACGTTCCACGACGGAATACGGGATGTGCCAACACTTGTTGATGGAAAGGTATCGTTGTTTTGACACCTTCAATCCAAAACTCGGACAATGCCCGTTCCATCTTCGCACAGGCTTCTTCACGCGTTTCGGCATGAACGATCAGCTTAGCGACCATCGAGTCATAGTACGGAGGAATCATATACCCCGGATATACGGCACTATCAATCCGGACGCCCATTCCACCCGGTGCGACATATTGTGTGACGCGTCCGGCATGCGGACGGAAGTCATGATCAGGATCTTCGGCATTGATCCGGCATTCAATCGAATGACCACGGAATTCAATATCCTGCTGTTGAACAGCTAACGGGTGATCGAGTGCCACCTGGAGCTGTGCCTGAACAAGATCAAATCCTGTAATCATTTCCGTCACCGGATGTTCAACCTGGATTCGCGTATTCATTTCCATGAAGAAAAATTCTTCCGTTTCTTCCACAAAGATGAATTCGATCGTCCCGGCACCGGTGTAGTCAATCGCCTTCGCCGCTTTGACTGCCGCTTCGCCCATCTTCAGACGGGTTGCAGGGCTGACAGCAGGTGATGGTGCTTCCTCAATCAGCTTTTGCATCCGGCGTTGGACGGTACAATCCCGCTCCCCGAGATGGATCACATTTCCGTGACGATCGGCGAGTACTTGAACTTCGACATGACGAAATTCTTCGATGAAACGCTCGAGATACACTTCACTGTTTCCAAACGCCTGCTTTGCCTCACGGCGTGTTTCATCCAGGCCGGTTACAAGTTCTTCTTGTGAACGGGCGACACGGATGCCTCGTCCGCCTCCACCGGCAGTCGCTTTGATGATGACCGGATAGCCGATCTCATCCGCCAATTGTAAGGCTTCCTCGTCCGTGACCGTACCGGCAGAACCGGGTACGACAGGTACGCCGCAGGCAATCATCGTTTGTTTTGCGACATCCTTGATTCCCATCTGACGGATAGCAGCCGATGTCGGTCCGACGAATTTGATGCCACATGCTTCACACATCTCGGCAAAATCAACATTCTCAGCCAGGAAACCGTATCCCGGGTGAATCATCGTGACGTTCCGATTAGTCGCGACCGCCAGGATATTCGTGACATTCAAGTAAGAAGCAGTCGAACTGACATCTCCGATACAATATGCTTCATCTGCTAAACGGACGTGCAAGGCATCCCGGTCCGCTGTCGAATAAACGGCGACCGTCTGAATGCCAAGTTCTTTTGCAGCTCGAATGATCCGGACTGCAATCTCGCCCCGGTTCGCGATTAAAAGTTTTTCCATTGCCATCACCCCGCTCAAGGACGAATCCGGAAGAGAGGTTGTCCGAATTCAACAAGGTCTCCATCTGCGACGAGAATCTCGACGACTGTTCCGGCTACTTCCGAGTTCAGATTATTAAATAGTTTCATTGCTTCTAAGACACAGACGACTTGACCGACTTCGATCTTGTCGCCGACTTTGACGAACGAAGGTTTGTCCGGATTCGGACGCGAATAAAACGTCCCGACCATCAATGCATTGATCGTTACCGTGTCGGCTTCAACGCTCTGTTCTTCCGGAGCTGGTTCTGCTGTGACTGTCGCAGCTTGCGGCGCCGGCGTTGCCACGCGGGCCGGTGCTTCGTGTGAGACCACGATATTATCATTTTGTTTTTTTAATTTTAACTTATACGTATCGGTTTCAAGAGAAAGTTCATTGACACTCGATTGGTCCAACATTTCGAGTACTTGCTTCAACTGATCGATTTTCATTTTTCTTCATCCCCTATCTCAACATTCACCTTTATTATTATACTTTAATATTATACCAGGTGCTAATGCCTACTCAAATACTAATATTAACTGGTCATACCAAAGGACGCAAGTTAAGACAAAAGGAAAAAACGCCCATCCGTCCAAGTCGAGGAGGAATAGGCGTTTCGAAAACTTGATTATCCGTTGTAACGCCCTGTGAAATCACCAGTACGTGTATCAACTGTTACTTTTTCTCCTGCTTCGATGAAGAGTGGTACATGGATAATATGTCCCGTTTCAACCGTTGCATTTTTCTTAACGTTTGAAGCTGTATCGCCTTTGACGCCCGGCTCTGCTTCAACAATCGTCATAACGATCGTGTTCGGCAATTCGATTCCGAGAACTTCACCGTTGTAGATCGCGATTTGAACTTCCATGTTTTCTAGAAGGAACGGGAGTGCCGCTTCAACTTGAGCCGTTGTCAATTCAAGTTGTTCGTATGATTCTGTATCCATGAAGACATATGTTTCCCCCATCGGATAGAGATATTGCATTTTGTTGCGTTCGATGTGGGCACGCTCGACACGTTCACCACCACGGAATGTCATCTCTTGAATGTTTCCGTTACGGATGTTACGCATTTTCGTCCGGACGAATGCTGCCCCTTTACCCGGTTTAACGTGTTGGAATTCAAGAACCTGCCAAATCATTCCGTCTGATGTTTTAATTGTAAGTCCTGTTTTTAAATCGTTTACTGATACCATGAAAAGTTCCTCCTAAATGTTGATCTTGCCGTTTTACAGTGTGATGAGTTCTTTTGGTGAAGACGAAAGAATTTCACGCCCTGACTCGGTGATCAAGACGTCATCTTCAATCCGACATCCTCCGACTTGTGGTACGTAAATGCCCGGTTCAACCGTCACGATCATCCCAGGTTGCAGTTTCGTTTCAGAACGGAATGACAATCCTGGTCCTTCATGTACTTCCAACCCGATTCCATGCCCCGTCGAATGACCGAAATATTCCCCATATCCTGCATCCTTGATGATGTCACGCGTCAAAGCGTCTGCTTCAATTCCAGTGATTCCCGGACGTAACCCGTCAACGCCTGCGAGCTGCGCTTTGAGAACCGTATCGTAAATCGTTTGTAACTCCGGACTGATCGGTCCGACGGCCACAGTACGCGTGATATCCGAAACATATCCGTTCAACAATGCACCGAAATCAAGCGTCACAAGTTCACCTGACTGGATTACTTTCGAACTGGCGACACCGTGTGGCAACGCTGAACGATATCCAGACGCAACAATCGTATCGAATGACGACGACGTCGCACCGTGTTTACGCATGAAGAACTCGAGTTCGTTCGAGACTTCAAGCTCTGTCCGGCCAGCTTGAATATACGTCAAGATGTGGTGGAACGTCGCATCTGCTAAATCCACCGCTTCCTTAATCATCTTAATCTCTGACGAATCCTTAATCAAGCGTAGGTTTTCAACGATTCCAGTCGTCGGAACCAATTCCACGGAAGATGCTTGATCGAACGCTTCGAATGCGCCGAGTGTCATTGCATCTTTTTCAACGCCAACTGCACGCACACGGGCTCCAGCCATCAATTCGCCCATCGTTTCAGGGATCGACCGTTCAATTTGGACGATTTCCATTCCCTTCACTTGATCCGCCGCTTGTTCCGTGTAACGGAAATCCGTCACGAAATAAGCTTGTTCAGCCGTCACGAGACATGCACCGCTCGAACCGGTGAATCCAGAAATATATCGGATATTTTCTGCCTTCGTCACAAGAAGACCTGGTAAATCACGTTCTTTAAGAGCTGTTTGAAGTGCTTCAATACGATGTTTCATGTCTGTTTCCCCCTTTGATTATGTAGACGGTTGAATCAATGCTTCGATTGCGAGCAAGTAACCTGTCATCCCTAATCCGCTGATGACTCCTCGGCAAACCGGTGCAAGCATCGAATGATGCCGAAATGCTTCGCGTGCATGAACGTTTGATAAATGAACTTCAATCGTCGGTACATCGATTGCCGCGATCGCATCACGCAACGCAACACTCGTATGCGTGTAAGCCGCCGCATTGAAGACGATTCCGTCATATCCGCGCGCTCCGTGTAAATAGTCGATCAGTTCGCCTTCATGATTTGACTGGGCGAACTGAAAATCAACATCTTTAAAACGAGTCCTGACCAGACTTTCCAAATCCGATAATGTTTGCGTCCCATATGTATCCGGTTCCCGTGTCCCGAGCAAATTCAAGTTCGGTCCATTCAAGACTAAAATCTGCATTTCATCACCTCCAGATTGTCTCTATTATTGTATCATAAGTCGTTTTCCGCCTCCTAAATTTTCGACTGCTATTAACAGCTGAGCATAGTGTTTTTCTACTAAATCGAGTAAAATGACGGTACACGATATTTTATTTGAAGATGGGATGCGTTGCTCTATGAAAACTGCTCAAGCGCCCGTCGGTGGACAAGCCATCGTCGAAGGGGTCATGTTCCAAAATGCCACACATGCCGTCTCAGCCATTCGTCGAAATGACGATACGATTGAAACGTTCGAACAAAAAAAACCGATCCGGCCACGAATCGCCGTCGGTAAAAAAATCCCGTTGATCCGCGGATTGTTTGCCTTAGTCGAATCGTCCGCGAACGGGGCAAGTCATATGAACTTTGCCAGTGACCGGTACGGGGTCAATCCGGGGGAAGAAGAGCCGGAAGAGGCTTCCCAAGGTCAACTGACGAAATGGCTTGGTGTCGCTGTCCTCGGTGTACTGTCGTTCTTTTTCGGAAAGCTGATGTTTACACTGCTTCCGGCTTTTCTAGCTTCTCTGTTCAGTTACTTCCCGGCGCTGTCCGGTCATGTGATTCAAAATGTACTGGAAGCTGTAATCAAGTTGACGTTACTTTTCAGTTATCTTTATCTGATTTCCTTGACTCCGCTCGTCAAACGGCTGTTTCAATATCACGGTGCCGAACATAAAGTCATCAACTGTGTCGAAAGCGGAAGGCCATTGACGGTCGAAAACGTCCGGACCAGCAGTCGCCTGCATTACCGTTGCGGTTCAAGTTTCTTGATTTTCACCGTCATCGTCGGCTTTTTCGTTTATTTAATCGTCCCGACCGACCCGTTATGGTTACGTCTCGTTTGCCGGATTGCGTTACTTCCTGTCGTCATCGGTTTATCTTTCGAGGTTTTACAATTAACAAATAAAGCCCAAAATATTAAAGGTTTACGCGTCATCGCCTTGCCCGGCCTGTGGTTACAGTACTTGACGACAAAAGAACCGGATGATTCTCAGATCGAGGTTGCGATTTACGCGTTTGAAGCACTCGAAAAACAGGAACATAACCTACATGAGAATGCACTTGGTTAATTGATAACAGGGGTGATAATATGATTAGACAACGGATTGGTTCTACATTCGCACTTGTCGTGTTACTGTTTGCGTTCGTCGGCTTTGGATATAAGCTCGCCAATGATCCCGGTAGTCTGTTTTCACAATTACTGTTTTTTGCGATTACAGCTGGAATCATCTTCCTGCTGTTTAAATTTTTAACACGCAACAGCGTCAACAGCAGCACAAATTCTCAATATCGAAAATCAGTTGCGCAGTCTAAAAAAATGTACGCTAAAAACAATCCTTCACCCCGCCGGACCGATTTTAAGAAGAAGCCGGTTAAAACAACGAAAACGGCTGCTTCTAGTAAAGTCCGCCCCCTTCGCGACCGATCAAAAGCACCACATTTGACTGTCATCGAAGGAAAAAAAGGCAAAAAGAAAAAACGTGCTTTTTAAATAAATCAACAGTAGCTGTGCGCCTTCGAGGCACACAGTTACTGTTTTTTTAATCCGTTTCAACCCAACCCACATATGGCAGATTCCGATACTCCTCGGCACAATCAATACCATAACCAACCACAAAATAATCGGGAATCTCAAATCCGACATAATCGGCATCGAGCGGTACTTCCCGTCGTGCCGGCTTGTCGAGTAACGTACAAATTTTCAAGACACCTGGTTTATGCAGCTTCATGTGTTCACACAAGAAACTTAAGGTATGCCCGGTATCGATGATATCCTCGATGACGACGACGTATTTCCCTTCGACATCAAGATCCAAGTCCTTTTTCAACTGGACGCGTCCTGACGAGACGGTTTTGGCCCCGTACGATGAACAGGCAACCGTATCGATTTGGACACTACCTTTGATTTCACGCATTAAATCAGCAGCAAATACCATAGATCCTTTTAACACGACGACTAAAACAATTTGCCGTCCTGCCGCATCACGTTCAATTGCAACGGCAAGTTCTTTTACTTTGGCGGCAAGTTCTGACTCTGATACCAACTTTTCCTTAATCACGATTTCCATAACCGGATGGATCCCCATCCGTCACCCCCTTCGATGATTTCACGGTCAGTATAGCATATTCGATGCCGATTAACCGTACTATAACGATTTTTTATTATATATCGTTCGTCTTTTAAGAATTTCCATACAAAAAAACAAGTACACTTATTCTTCCGGGTGTACTTGCTGGTGTTTTTGAAATTCTTCTTGTAATTCAGGACGTTCGGCAAAAAATTGAATCATCCCGTTGATCTTATCGAGCGCTTCAATACTGATGTGATGTTCGATCCCTTCCACGTCTTTGTAGATCAATGATTCATCTACTCCGACCAGGCGCAGAAAATCTTCCAACAACGCATGCCGTTCGACAAGACGTTTTCCGATTTTCCGTCCTTTTGCCGTCAGCATCAATCCGCGGTACTTTTCGTAGACCAGATACTCTTCCCGGTCTAACTTCTGGACCATCTTCGTGACAGACGACGGATGAACGCCTAACAGCTCTGCAATATCGGACACACGGGCATATCCTTTTTCTTCAATCAACATATAAATCTGTTCTAAATAATCTTCCATACTCGGAGTCGGCACGACATCACCTTCCAATCCATCTCTTTAGCGCTTCCAGTTCCATTCTTCACTACGATACTTCTCTGCTAACCGTTCAATTTCCTGCCATTGGGTGCTGTTGAACTCCAGCGGTCTGAAGGTCAGTTGAAGTGCGTCTTCAAATCCTTTTACAAAGGCAAGGCGGACTTCTTCGAATGAAACGGAGCGTCCCGCCAACTCATTTAAGGCAACCGCTTTTCCGGCAAATCGCGCTTTCATTCGTTCACGCATCGTCTCATCTTCGTAAAGAAAGCAATCAAACAATTCCCCTTCATCCACTGACAGCGGAACGGAACCATGTTGCAACACGACCCCTTGATGCCGGACTTGTGCACTTCCGGCCACTTTTCGTTTCCCGACCGCAAGTTCGTAATACGATGCCGCATCAAAACAGACGGCAGACTTCGGTTTTCGTAATTCTTCTTTTTCTTCTTCTGTCATCGGGACCGAAAATTCAACGGGAATGCCTAAATGATGGTACCCTTTACGGATTCCTTCTGTCAGCATCCGGTAACTTTCAATGACGGTTTTCGGGACCCCTTCCATCTGTTCGGGAAGAATCACACTGTACGTCAATTCATCCGCATGCAGGACAGCCCGGCCGCCGGTCATCCGGCGAACGATTGGAATCCCCAGCGCCTCGATCCGGTTTCGGTCAATATCTTTGGTCGCCCGTTGGAAATGACCGACACTTAACCCTCTTGGTTCCCATGAATAAAAACGAAGTGTCGGTGCCACCTCGCCGCGACCGACAAAACCGATTAAAGCTTCATCAATCGCCATGTTTAATGCCGGTTCCATTCTTTCAGTCGTCAATACTTGCCACTCTCTGATCAAGTGAACACCCCCAGAAACGTTTCCGTATTAGTGTATCAGACCCTTTCTATCCTGCGCAACGACGAGTCGATTGCCGAAATCGATTTCGTTTACTATAATGGTAAAGATGTTATATGAACGAAGGGGTTGGAACTTAGATATGGAAATCAGTACAATCATCACGATCGTATTATGGGTGGCTTTGATCGCTTATATCGTATGGCGCTTCATGCCGGTCAAAGGAATTACAAAACTTTCACAAGAAGAATTCCGGGCAAATTACCGGAAAGCACAAATTGTGGATGTCCGCGAGACACAGGAATTCAAAGGCGGACATATCATCGGAGCCCGTAACATACCGGTCAGCCAGATGAAAATGCGCGCTAAAGAATTACGCAAGGACATGCCGATCTATTTGTACTGCCAAGGCAACATGCGTTCGTCGCAAGCGGCCAAAGTCCTGAAAAAAGCAGGTTATACAAATCTGTATCAACTTAAAGGCGGCTTCAAGCAGTGGACCGGAAAAGTTAAACGCAGCTGATTCCTCTTATTTCATAACAAAAACCATCCCCGTCAACTGAGACGCGGGATGGTTTTTTGGTTTAAACGTGTACTTCTTGTTTCGGCTGATAACGTAAAATCGGCTTGCGGGCCGCTAATGTCTCATCCATTCGTTTAACGACCGTCGTATGCGGTGCGTTCAAGACGACGTCCGGTGTTTCTTCCACTTCTTTTGCGATCTGGAGCATCGCATCACAGAAGGCATCAAGCGTCTCTTTCGATTCGGTTTCCGTCGGTTCGATCATGATACACTCTTCGACATTCAACGGGAAGTAAATCGTCGGTGGATGATATCCGAAGTCAAGCAGACGTTTTGCGATATCGAGTGTCCGTACCCCAAGTGCTTTTTGACGACGGCCCGACAGGACAAATTCGTGTTTGCAATAGACGTCATAAGGGGCATCATATGCGCCTTTCAGACGTGCCAACATATAATTGGCATTCAAGACGGCTTCTTTTGAAACGCGGGCAAGTCCTGCGCCTCCCATTGTCCGGATATAACTGTAGGCCCGAACGTTGATACCGAAGTTTCCGTAGAACGGTTTGACACGTCCGATTGATTCCGGACGGTCGTAATCGAGTACAAAACCTTCTGCTGTCTTGGCAACAATCGGTTTTGGCAGATACGGAATCAAATCTTTTTTGACACCGACCGGACCTGAACCCGGACCGCCGCCGCCGTGAGGACCCGTAAACGTCTTATGGAGATTCAAGTGGACGACATCAAAGCCCATGTCTCCCGGACGTGCAATTCCCATGATTGCATTTGAATTCGCGCCGTCATAATACAGTTTTCCTCCGGCTTCATGGACCGCTTTCGCAATCTCAACGATATCCGACTCAAACAGACCGAGCGTATTCGGGTTCGTCAGCATCAATGCGGCCGTATCTTCCCCGACTTTACTCTTTAGGTCAGCTAGGTCAACTAATCCGCGCTCGTCAGATAAGACGGTCACCGTATCAAAACCAGCGACAGAAGCCGATGCCGGATTTGTTCCGTGGGCGGAGTCCGGGACGAGAACTTTCGTCCGTTTAAAGTCACCCCGGGCACGGTGATAAGCTTTGATCAACATTAATCCCGTCCACTCACCATGCGCTCCCGCTGCCGGTTGCAACGTCACTTCGTCCATACCGGTAATGACCGCAAGTTTTTCTTGTAAATCGTACATCAGTCCGAGAGCCCCTTGAACGCTCTCAACCGGTTGCAACGGGTGGATATGGGCGAATCCAGGGAGACGTGCCATATCTTCATTGATTTTCGGATTGTATTTCATCGTACATGAACCAAGCGGATAGAAACCGGAATCGACCCCGTGATTTCGGTTCGAAAGCGCTGTATAGTGACGGACAAGATCGAGTTCGGACACTTCCGGCAACTCGACGTCTTCCTGGCGCAGCAAATGGGCAGGCAGTAATTCTTCCGCCGCTACTTCATCAACCGTCGGAAGCGGTAAACTGTAGGCGACACGACCGGCTTTTGAGATTTCAAAAATCAATGTCTGTTCACTAGTTTTATGCATGAGTCAGTCCTCCTAACGCAGTCACGAATTGATCCAATTCTTCTTTTGTCCGTAGTTCAGTCGCACAAACGAGCATTTGGTTGCTCCGGCTTTCGTCGAACGTACCAAGCGGCAGTCCACCGATGATCCCGGCTTGCAACAACTGTTTGCCGGCTTCTGTCGCATCAATTGGCAATTCCACCACAAATTCATTGAAGCTCGGACCGTCGTCCACGATGTGGAAGCCTGCTTGAATCAATGATTTTTTCAAGGCGTAGGCCGTCTGGAGGTTGCGGGTTGCCAGTTCACGGATTCCGCGTTTTCCCAGTGCACTCATTGCAATTGATGCAGCCAAAGCGTTTAAGGCCTGGTTCGAACAGATATTCGAAGTCGCTTTATCACGACGTATGTGTTGCTCACGTGCTTGTAACGTCAGGACGAACCCGCGTTTTCCGTCCTCATCGACTGTCTGACCGACAAGACGTCCCGGAATTTTTCGCATCAAGGCTTTTGTCGTCGTGAAGTATCCACACGTCGGTCCACCGAAGCTCTGCGGAATACCGAATGGTTGGCAGTCCCCGATCGTAATGTCGGCGCCGAGCTTACCAGGCGCCTCTAACAAACCGAGCGCAAGCGGATTGGCCGAGACAATGAATAGACCGCCTTTCGCATGTGTCGCGTCCGCCAGTGCCTGTAAGTCTTCGACACGTCCATAGAAGTTCGGATACTGTACGATGACGCAGGCGACATCCTCCAGTGCATCCAGGTTCGCAATCGCCGTTTCCCCATTCACGAGCGGCAGCGTCTCCACTTCAAGCCCGGGACCGTTTGCATATGTCCGTACGACATCGTGTGCTTCCGGATGGACACCATCCGAGAGAACGATTGTTTTTTTCTTCTTGTGGGCACAGGCAAGCATCGCCGCTTCAGCCAGTGCGGTGATCCCGTCGTACATGGAAGAGTTCGCGACATCCATTCCTGTCAGTTCACAGATCATCGTTTGGTACTCGAAGATTGCCTGCAGCTCCCCTTGCGAAATTTCAGGCTGATACGGCGTGTACGCCGTGTAGAACTCAGACCGGAGTAACATATGGTTGACGACAGCCGGTGCATAGTGGTCATAAATGCCGGCACCGAGGAACGACGGGTACTGTTTCGTATTCATGTTTTGATCGGCAAGTTTCGAGAGCGTTCGAATCAAGTCAGTTTCCGGTAACGGAATGCCCACTTCTTCCAACGTCCCTTGGTCGCGTACACTTGCCGGAATATCGGCAAGCAGGTCTTCTATCGAGTCTGCACCAATCGTCTGTAACATTTCTTTTTCATCTTCTTGCGTCATCGGTAAATAACGAAAATCCATCTTTTATGTCCCCCTTATTTGCTCCGGCGATAGAATGGCGTATCAATTCGTTTTGCTGCCAGTTTTTTTCCGCGTACTTCGATTTCAAATGTTTCCTCGGTCGCATATTCCGTCGGCACAAGTGCTAACGCAATGGCTTTACCAATTGTCGGTGGTAATGTACCCGTCGTAACGAATCCGATAGTTTCCCCATTTACCAAAACAGGAGCATCTTGACGAGCGATCCCTTTATCCGTCAGTTCAAGACCAATCAATTGACGACGCGGTCCGTCTTCTTTCTGTTTCACCAAGACTTCCGATCCGACAAACGACTTCACTTGCGGTTTAACGGCAAATCCCATCCCTGCTTCAATCGGTGAAATCGTCGCTGATAACTCGTGTCCGTATAACGGCAGGCAGGCTTCAAATCGTAACGTATCCCGGGCACCCAGCCCGCACGGTACGACATCCGCTTCCAATAACGCATTCCAGACCGCTGATGCGTCTGATGACGGCATATACAATTCGAAGCCGTCTTCCCCTGTATAACCGCTGCGTGATACAAGCATCTCGACTCCAGCCAATTCTCCTTGCGCAAAGCGGAAAAATTTGATGTCTTCCAGCTTGAGTGCCGTCAGTTCCTGCAACACTTCAACAGCTTTTGGACCTTGAACGGCAATTTGACCGTAGGCATCCGATTGATTTTCAAGCAACACGTCCCCCGTCAGATACTGACGTAAGTGTGCTTCATCTTTCTCGATGTTGGATGCATTGACGACGAGCAGGTAATCCTGTTCGTCCAAACGATATACCAACAAATCGTCTACTGTCCCGCCGTCTTCTTGACATAAGACGTTGTATTGAGCCTGTCCGATCGCAATCTTCGAGATATCATTCGACAGCGTCTGTTGCAAAAACGCTAACGCATCTGATCCGGAAACAAATAACTCGCCCATATGGGATACATCAAACATCCCGACACGTTCCCGCACCGCTGTATGCTCTTCCTTGATGGATGAAAACAGAACTGGCATTTCAAACCCTGCAAAATCGACCATTTTCCCCTTTGGTGCAATGATGTCGAACAATGGCGTTCTCTTCAATGTCGTCTGACTCATACTTTTCCCCCTAATTACGAACATTTCCAATTCCTTTTCTCTTTATTGTTCAACTTTCAATTACATTCTACCAATTTCGAATCTTTTATTCTAGGTTTATTCGGAAATTGAACAAAAGGAAAGAGAGAAAGGACAAAGTCCCTTCTCTCCTATTGTTTCATATTCAGCCGATGAAAGCCATTTCAAAATGGTTTGAGTCCGGCAGTATGTTCAACTTCTGTTTTAAGACGTTGCCCTTCAGCAATGAGTTGACGTCCTCCTTGCTCGACACGCTTCCCTTCCGCGACCAAATGATCAATGTTTCCTTTAATTTGATCGATCCGGCTTGTCGTATGATCAATGCCCGTCTGCAACGTTTGTTGACGAATTGAAAAACGTTCCAGCAGTTGTTTGAGCACTGCCACATCTTTTGAAATTTTCTTCTTGTATAAGCTTAACCCGAAAATCACCAGACCGATGATGGCTAAGACGATAATTCCAAGATTGATCCAAATCATACGTTCTCCTCCAGTATCGATTCAATTTCTTTTGCCAGTTCGCGGACGGTTTTTGTTCCGTCCAAGCGGATATTGGCCAACCGTGCGTAAACGGGACGCCGTCTCCGAAATAACTTTTCGACTGTCATCCGTGATTTGACAAGTGGACGGGATGGATCTGTCCTGATCCGATTCCAGACCAGATGGAACGGCGTATCAATCCAGATGATGAGTCCCGATTCTTGCATGAGCGTCCGATTTTCCAAACGCTCGATAATTCCGCCTCCCGTGATGACAATCTCTGCTTCGCTGTTCCGTAACAATTCGACTTCCCGATCCCGAAATCCTGTTTCGCCGTATTTTGCGAAGAAATCCGTAATCGAACCGTATTCCTGGACGAAGCGTTCATCCAGTTCCTCGACATCGTAACGTGTCTGAAGGTGACGTCCAATCGCTGTTTTACCAGTTCCCATAAAACCAATCAAATAAACCTTATCCATTCGAAACGACCGCCTCGATTCTCTGTCCGTTATCTAGTATCGCTTCCATTTTAAAGCCTTTATCTGTCCGTGTACAGATAACCCGGCCAATCGGATACCGAACGGTTTCATCTTGACGGCAGTCGTCCGTCGCGGCTCGTACCAGCGACTCGAGTTGTAACGCCTCTTTCTCCAGTTGAATCTGCTTGACCGCTTCATCCATCTGATGACAGCCTAACAAGATGGCCACACCTATCCCGAGCAGGAGTAACAAGGTTTGAATCAGGATGAACCCGTGTTCTTGCACTGAACGGTTCGTTGACGCTGATTGAGCTCGAAAATCAGCGTCCGTCCTTCCTGCCGGACCTGATAATGCGTTACATCGTGGGCATAAGTCAGTTCGCCTCCAAATTCTTTTTTTAATCGGATTTGATTTTGGACACGGACGAGCCGCCACTTGATCGGCTCCTCTTCCGGATCGACGTCCACGCCGTGAACCTCATCCCCCTGCTTCTCACAAGAAGTACTTCGCCACATCAGCCGTTCAATCGTATGAAAAAATAACTCTTCATCCATCCGTTGTTCCTGATGTGCGGTACTGACGATTTGTGTCATAGCAATCAGACTAATCAATAAGAGTGGGCTCAGCCAAAGGACCAACGAAATTTCGAGGAGTGTCGTTCCGGATTGAGCTCGCCAAACAGAGCCCCTCACTACACCACATCCCTTCCCGGATATCGTATCCCGTTCTTTTTTCTGCGATTTGATCGGATGCCATTTGATCGAGCCGCCGCGTTTCGACCAGCAATTGATTTTTCTGCTTTTGAACAGACAACACAGGATCGATTGCGAGTATCAGGAAAAACGCGATGGCAACCATTGACAAGACGACTTCAAGGAGTGTGAATCCCTGTTGCTGAACACTTATATTTTTCACGGTTTTCACCTCAATTTTTGAATCAGCATCTGATAGTTGCCGAGTAAAAATTTGATTTCAAATGCTTGTGTCGTCGATTGACAGACCCAGGTCGAGGCATACGTCGAATGATAACTTTTAAAATAAATGATCCGTCCGTTTGAAGGTACGACACAGGAATGCCCCGGTTGAAACGTCCGTTGCCATAACAGCCGGTCATTCGCCATGACCAAATAACCTTTCCCGTCATTTTTCCAACGAAGCTGCATCTGATTCTGGTCACTCGTTTTAGAATACTGAATCAGTCGAAGTGTTTGGATATCCTGCTCGAGTATTCCAATGTCCTGTTCCAACGTATACAAGGCCGGCCGCCGCTCAATGACGGTCGGCAACAGTAACACTAACAGGCATCCGATCATTACTAGGACAACCGTCATCTCAATTAATGTAAATCCGTCATTTGACTTTCGTAAGTTCCCCAGTCTTCGCATCATACGTATAGGTCTCCTGATCGCAAGCAAGCTCGTTCGGTTTTTCCGCCGTTCCTCGATTGATGGTTTGCAGTGATTCCGGATATTTTTTCTCCTTGGCATAGTAAAGATTTACTTCGGAACGGATGACACGGATGTTTGCTTCGCAACTGACTCCTTTCGCCTGATCTTTCCCGCTCGTCATCGTCGGAATCAATACGAGTAAAAGCAAAGAAATGATCAGCAGGACAGCTGCCATTTCGAGCAATGTAAACCCTCGTTGATTTTGAATAAACCGTTTCATTTAATCGACTCCTCGTCTCTTTAAAATGGAAGTTGCTGAATCGCGAGTTGGATCGGATAATACAGAATCAAGAATAGTGTGCCTGTCATCACGGTTAATCCTCCGTACAATGCCGGTTCAATCAGCAACAGTTTCTTTTCGACTTCTTCCTCAATCGATTCATGTAACAATGCTGCCTGTTCCAGTAATAAAGGGCCTAAATCACCACTTTCCCGTGCAATATGAACCAATCCGACAGTTTCAACATCAATGATGTTTTCATCCTGCATCGCTTCCGATAATGGTTGACCGCTTTTTTGACGGTGATGCAACATCTGGTACATCTGTTTCTTTTTACCGGTTTGCCCTTGTTCCAAGGCATGAAAAGCTTCTTCCAATGAAAATCCGGCATCGATGAAGGAGCCGACCTCGATTGTAAACAGATAGCTGTAATACAAACGAAGCATTTTTTGAATCATCTTCATCCGCAACAGTCGTTTTATCGGTATACGGCGGATCAGAAGAATCAGTCCGACCATCGTTGTCAGCGGAGCAAATGCCATGACGTATTTGGCGGAAGGATGAATGAGGGGACGGACGAACGGAGGTAAGGTAGCCGGATTCGACATCTCGAGCAGGGAAGGAAATACGTAGAGGGCATAAAACATGAATAGCAACAGCAGACTGACAGCCAAGACAATTGGATAACGGGCCATCTTCCAAAACTTCTTTTTCATCTGACTTTCAAGCTCAAGTAATCGGATGACTTGTCGTAAAATCATCAGCGGACGTTCCGTTTGATCTCCTACTCTAAGTAATTGTTGTAACGCGGTCGGCAGGTTTAACGGTTCGAGGGCAAACGAAAGCCGGTTGCCCTGTTGTAATCGTTCTTGAATCTCACGAATGACCGGAATAAGCAAAGGGTCTTCAAAACGAATCAGTATATCCAATGCCTCTTTTGTTGAGATTCCTTTTGACAAGAGGCGATGGAATCGATTTAAGAACCGACCTTTGCTAGCGCTTGTAAGTTTTCGACGGTACAGCGCACGTTCCCCTCCTCCCGATATAGGTGAATGATTTTTTTGCATACTGATAATTCTTCTTTCGTTATACCTAATGTCCTTAATCGCAGCATCGCCTCAGCAATCGATCCTGCATGTAGCGTAAACAACACGACATGACCGCTCAGTGCCGCATTGATGGTCAATCGTGCCGCTTCCGCCGTTCTCACCTCACCAAAAGCAATCCAGTCCGGATCAGCCCGGAGAATTTCTTCAAAGCACCGGGTCGCATCAAAACCAGCCTTCGCATTTAACTCCAGCTGTAAAATTCCCGGTACGCTGCATTCGATCGGATCTTCGACCGAAATAATCCGTTTCCCTTCCATCGAGGCCATCAACGAGTAAAGCATCGTCGTTTTCCCCGCTCCTGTCGTGCCCGAAATGATAATGCATCCATGTGTTTGTTGTTTCATCCAGATTAAATCGTCTTCAGGATCAAGCAAACCGGCCGCAACTTTGTCAGACACGACCGCCCGGTAAAATCGCCAGGACATGGCATCACCATATCGGCTCGGTAAGAGGGAAACACGCATCCCGTTCTCTTCCAGAGGATAAAGACCGCTTTGAGGAATTCGTTCATTCTGTTCCTTTAGGTTGGCTTCATAGCGAACGTGACTGACGATCGACCGGTACTGGTCAATCGGTATCGAGGATTGTTCGTTTAACCCGCCATTCGCCCGACAGATGACTTGTGCCGTTTGGTCACCTGGAATAAAATGCACATCGGTCGCTCCAACCGTTTCAAATTGGTGAATCAATTGACTGATCTGTTCTCTCAACCCAACACCTCCTTAATCAAAAAATACAAAAAAAAAGAAGCCGAAACAAATCGGCTTCTTTAAGATACTTGGGCAATAATTCGGTTTTTACGTTTCGCAAGTGTCTCGAGTCCTGGTTTATCGTATCCGATTACAAGTTGTTTACCGTCAGTAATGATTGGACGGCGTAACAATTTTGGATTGTCACTCATCAAACGAAGTAGTTCGCTTAATTTCATGTCATCGACATCAATTCCCAAATCTTTAAATGCTTGGCTGCGTGTCGCCAGTAAACTTTCGATTCCATCTGTTGAAAGTTTAAGCAATTCCATCAACTCATCTACTGTTGGAGCATTTCTGAACAGATGACGTTCCTCTACATCAACATGTTCCTCTTTTAACCATGATTTCGTTTTACGACAAGATGTACAGCTTGGATACGTGAAAAATATCAACTCATTCGCCATTATTGCTCCTCCTCTCAAAATCTACGCTTCTCATTACAGAAAATATACCACGCATTCTTCCTTTTGTACACCTTTTGTACAACTATTGTACAAGATTTTTTCAAACTTCATCTTTTGTTCACAGTTATTCCTTAACAAACACTAGAACATGATGGACGGATGATTGTTTGCTTGGTAAAATAAGTACGTATATTGACTATCTGTCGGATTTAGGGGGTTATATGAATGGGGAGAATGTACCGCGTACTCGGATTTTGGACTGGCATCATTGCAGTCATGGCATTTATCGGCGCTCTAGGTGGAGATGCCAGCTCAAGTGAACATACGGATTCATTTTTAGTTATGGGCTTCGTCTTCTTGGCACAAACAGTATTTTTTGCAGCATTAGGCTATCTTCGCCTAACTGAAAAAACGTATGTCTACATTTTTGCAGCGTACTTAACAGTATTCTTTATCGTCTTCACGTATTGGTCCAACTTCCAAATGTGAACAAAAATCCCTCGCCTTCGAATGAAGACGAGGGATTTTTTCATTTCTTCAGAAAAAAGGATTGTGCTTGATTTCCTGACGTAACGTCGTTTCCGATCCATGTCCCGGATAAAATGTTGTATCGTGCGGTATTTCTGCAATGACACGATCGATGGACCGCATCAGTACGTCTTGATCGCCGCCTTCCAGGTCCGTTCGACCGACACTTCGTTTAAAAATCAGATCCCCTGCAAATGCAACCTGCTCTTTTTTAAAATAAAACGTCACACTGCCCGGTGAGTGTCCCGGTGTTTCCAAAACATGAAACTGAAACGGACCAATTTCCAAAGAACCGCTTGCCAACAATTGTTCTGCCGGCTTCACCTTTAATGGCGGCATGTTGAACTTAATCGATCCATTCAGATTCGGATTCGACAACCATTTCGTTTCATTTGGATGAATGTATGCCGGAGCCGACGTAAAACGCCGCAACATATCGACACCGCCAATATGATCGAAGTGGGCATGTGTTAAAAGAATGGCTTCGACCTTAGCATCGCGTTTTTCAATTTCATCAAAAAAACGCATATCTTCCGTTCCCGGATCAATCACTAAACATTTTCCTTCTTTAAAAAGAAGATAGCCGTTTTCCGAAGCCATACCTGAAGTAATACTTACGATTTCCATCTCATCAAACTCCTTTGTTGATATTCTTCTCTACTATACACGAAATTGTCGAAAGTTCGTCGTCCCCCCTCTCGACTTTATTCGCTCAGTCGGCTAAACTAAAAAGTGAGATTTAAGTGAAATCTTCGTGAACTTCATAACGTGATTTTAAGGGGGAATACGTCATGCATTTGGATCAACCAATCGGTTGGCTTTTCTTTATCGTTGCACTCGTCGGCGTGTGGGCCGTCTTGCGTTCACTTAAGAAACGTCAAATGTTTCCACTCGTATTTGCTGGACTGACTGTTATCTTATTCGGTTGGTTTGGTATTGCGACATTGATTTTCGGCGGAATTCCGTCATAATCATGGTTTACACAAAAAAGGTCAGCATTCCAAATCGGAGTGCTGACCTTTTTTGTAGCCTGACAGTGTGGAAGTAATACCTCAAAAAAAAAGACGGGAACTAGACTGACCTAGCAATATGAGACACATATAAAACACCTTGATTAGGCTGCCAGTACACCGTATTTTTTCGGTGTCAGGTAGCCTAAT
>NZ_JACSMV010000009.1:0-96422 GCF_018618835.1 Exiguobacterium sp. s145
TAAACGGCTTGGCTCCATTAGAATACAGAGCTCAAGCCGTTTAAAAGATTTTTATTATTTATCCTGTCTACTTGACGGGGAGCAGTTCAATGCTATCCGGATTCCTCTTTTTCTTGTTGCCGTTTAATCTTCCACCATCTTTAGAAACAGCAATAGCTTTTCAGCAAACCGCGTATTCAAACGTTCAAAACTGAAGTGCGGGAAACCGTGCAGACGTTGCAGATAAATCTGGTCTCCGCCCATCTTCCGGCACACTTCAAGCGTCAACTTGACGTCGGCGAACTGATCATCCGGTGCATAAAAACAAGCGAGATGGACCCGCGGCAGTTTCTTACGTTCTTCGTCATGGATGACGATTTCTTCTTCAATCTCGCGATATTCCGCATACGTCAATTCACCGAGACGTGCAGCATCCTCATTGTTCTGTCCGAACGGCAATGTGCCGAGCGGAGCATCCGGACGGAACCGGTCGAAAGCACTTGCAAACACTTGTTTGACGCCGCCTAGTTGCTTCGAGTTGTGCCAATCAAATAACGGCGAGATGAATGTCAGGCTCGCCATCGGCAACTCATATTCTTGAAGCAGCCGATTGACGACAAGTGCCCCCATACTGCAGGCAATGATGTGAATCGGTAATTTTCGTTTACCGGCTTCGCGTAATGCTTCTTTTAACAGCTGTTGATGTTCTTCAAACGATACACGACGGGGTGCGTCAACCAGGAGAACTTCGTATTCGCGTTCTAATACGCGAATCAGCGCCTCACTCGGCCGAGCACGTAATTGGAGTGGATATACAAGAACGATCACTCCGGTTGGTTGTTCTACCACAAACTCACCTCTTCATTCGATATCTGTTTAGTATGCAACAAATCCGACTCCAGCCAAACCGCCTTAAGTCGGATTCCATTTCTTTAATATATACGTTGCAGACGCGTCACAGGTTCCACTTGTCCGAAGACTTCCTCTGTCGTCTCGCTGATTTCCTTGAATCCGTACGACGTTAAAAAGTGGCGGGCTTTATAGTTCCGGGATTCGACATACACTTCGATCGGAGAGGCTCCCTGCAATTCCAGTTCTCGGATCAACCGGCGTCCGATCCCGTTTTGTTGGTATTTCGGCAAGACATACAATCGGACGATTTCCCACGTTCCATCAACATCAATCGCGTGAATGAAGCCGACGATTTCCCCGTCAATCAGTCCGACGTTGAAATATTCTCCACGTGCTTCCTCCGCTGTCCGAATCGCCCGGACCACTTCTTCCTGCGGGTACGCTTCTTGAACGAAATGGGCTTTCGAGCGTTCTGAATAGATTTCCTCATATGTGTCCATCCAAGACGTGAGCGCAATATCATGAATGCGTGCTGCATCAGCCGGAACCGCTTCGCGTATCTCCATACCGAAATCCCCCTTTTCCTTTTACAGAATACAGACTCATGTTCTTTTACCCTTTTCTAGAAATTTCAGTCGTATCCCTGCAAAGTTCAGGAGAAACAAAAAAAGTTCAGAAACACCCTTTAGAAGGATGTTTCTGAACAATGAATTATGCGAAACGTTTTGCCTGCTCTTCAAGAGTAGCGGCTTTATCTGTCTGCTCCCATGGTAACTCGATGTCTGTACGACCGAAGTGACCATAAGCTGCTGTCTGACGATAGATCGGACGACGGAGATCAAGCATGTTGATGATTCCAGCCGGACGAAGATCGAAGTTTTCAGCAACCAGTTCAACCAGTTGTGCTTCAGGAAGTTTTCCTGTACCGAATGTATCCACCGCGATTGATACCGGATGTGCGACACCGATTGCGTACGCGAGTTGAACTTCCGCTTTGTCTGCAAGACCTGCAGCTACGAGGTTCTTCGCGACGTAACGCGCTGCGTAAGCAGCTGAACGGTCGACTTTCGTTGGATCTTTACCAGAGAAAGCTCCACCGCCGTGACGTGCATATCCGCCATACGTATCAACGATGATTTTACGGCCTGTTAATCCAGCATCACCTTGTGGTCCGCCGATGACGAAACGACCAGTTGGGTTGATGAAGAATTTTGTATCGGCATCGATGTACTCAGTCGGAATGACCGGTGCGATGACATGTTCTTTCAGATCAGCTTGGATTTGCTCAAGCGTCACTTCTTCTGCATGTTGTGTTGAGATGACGATTGTATCAACGCGAACAGGTTCATTGTTCTCATTGTATTCAACCGTGACTTGCGTCTTACCATCCGGACGGAGGTAATCGAGTTGTCCGTTTTTACGAACTTCTGCAAGACGACGAGCCAGTTTGTGTGAAAGTGAGATCGGAAGTGGCATGAGTTCAGGTGTTTCTTTCGTTGCATAACCGAACATCAGACCTTGGTCTCCTGCTCCGATTGCATCGATTTCTTCATCTGACATGTTTCCTTCGCGTGCTTCAAGCGCTTGGTCAACACCGAGAGCGATGTCTGCTGACTGCTCATCGATTGATGTCAATACAGCACAAGTGTCTGCATCGAAACCGTATTTAGCGCGTGTATAGCCAATTTCGCGAATCGTTTCACGAACGACTTTCGGGATATCCACGTAAGTTGATGTCGTGATTTCTCCTGCTACTAATACGAGTCCTGTCGTGACAGAAGTTTCTGCCGCAACACGTGCGTTTGGATCGGCTGCAAGAATTGCATCCAAAATTGAATCCGAAATCTGGTCACAGATTTTATCCGGGTGACCTTCTGTTACTGATTCCGACGTAAACAGTCGGCGATTAAGGTTTGTCATGTTTGACCCTCCCAAAAAAGAATTTGACGGTGTACTCATTTCCCCTAGTTGAGTGGGACGGTAAAATGAAAAAAACCTTTCCATGTCCAAAAATGGTCAGGGAAAGGTTGTGCGTTCTTCCTTTACCCTCTTATCGTTCGAAGTGTTTACTTCGCTTCAGGAGAGCACCTTTTCCTACATTAATGATGAAATTAATATAAGACGGTTGCCGGGTTTCTTCGGGCCTTGTTCCCTCCACCTGCTCAGAATAAGAGTATCCGTTACGAATTACATGATATAAACTTGTGCTCACTCTGTCAAGCAACGTTTTAATTTCTAGTCGAAAAATTTCGGGAGAGATGTTAAACTGTTAATGCTGAAAGCGTTTCCAGATAAATAGAAATCAGCGCATGAAAATGATTGCTCTATCATTAGTATGTCATATATAATAAATGTGTCATACTAATAGTAGAGCCAAAACCAACGTAGGGGAAAGGTGGGGTCAGGATGCCGATGACGGTCCTGAATATCGAAGAACTACTCAAGAAGGAGCATGTGTTCAAACAACTGTCTGTTGCTGAACTAGTCGAACATGCAATTCGCAACAAAGAAGGAGTTCTTGCAGAAAATGGTGCTTTGTCTGTAGAAACGGGGAAATTTACAGGTCGTTCACCGAAAGACAAGTTCATCGTCCGTGATGACTCATGTGAGATGCATATCGATTGGGGTCATGTCAATCAACCGATGGAGTCGGACAAATTCGAGCAACTGTTACAAAAAGTTCTTCGTTATATGAACGAAGCAGATCAACTCTACTACACAGAAGCTGCTGCTGGTGCCGATACGCATTTCACCCTTCCAGTGCGCGTCGTAACCGAATATGCTTGGCATAATTTGTTTGCGAAACAGCTGTTTTTACGTGAATATCCTACGGTTGCAGCCTTTGAACCGTTTACGGTCGTCTACGCACCACATTTTAAAGCGGATCCGGCGGTTGACGGCACAAACTCCGAGACCTTCATCGCGATGTCATTCGAACACCGGATCGTCTTGATTGGCGGAACGGAGTATGCCGGAGAAATCAAAAAATCAATTTTCTCTGTCATGAACTATCTTTTACCCCAACAAGAAGTCTTGTCGATGCACTGTTCAGCAAACGTCGGACACGACGGCGATGTCGCCTTATTCTTCGGACTCTCAGGAACTGGTAAGACCACGCTGTCTGCTGATGACAGTCGCCAATTAATCGGTGACGATGAACACGGTTGGTCTCATGACGGTGTCTTCAACATCGAAGGTGGCTGCTATGCGAAAACAGTTAATCTGTCACGCGAAAAAGAACCACAAATCTTTGATGCGATCCGCTTCGGAACCGTTCTTGAAAATGTCGTCCTCGATGATGCGCGGATTCCGGATTATGATGATACTTCATTGACTGAAAATACACGTGCCGCTTACCCGATTACAGCAATCGACAACATCGCCATTCCGTCACGCGCCGGTCACCCGAAAACGATTGTCTTTCTGACGGCGGATGCCTATGGTGTCTTGCCTCCAATCAGTAAACTGACGAAAGAACAAGCGATGTATCACTTCTTATCCGGCTACACATCAAAACTGGCTGGAACGGAGCGCGGCGTTACAGAACCGGAAGCCACATTCTCGACGTGCTTCGGTTCACCATTCCTGCCGTTGATTCCGGAAAAATATGCGACGATGCTCGGGGAACTGATTGATCGTCACGGTGTCACAGTCTATCTCGTCAACACAGGCTGGACCGGCGGCGCTTACGGTACAGGAAGCCGGATGAAACTCTCCTATACACGAACGATGGTCAATGCGGCCGTCAACGGTCTGCTTGCAGACATCCCGACAGAAGAACATCCGATTTTCGGTCTGCATATGCCGATTGAAGTACCTGGTGTTCCGACTGACCTGCTCAATCCGGTAAAAGTTTGGGCAAATCCATCCGATTACGAACAACAAGCGACTGCACTCGCACAAAAGTTCACACAGAACTTCGCGCGTTTCGAAAGTGCGACCGATGCCATCAAATCAGCCGGTCCTCGTGTCTAACATCATACTGATACAAAAAAGGTTGAGCTCCGTAACGGATGCTCAACCTTTTTCTGTTAGACGATTGAATCGGTTTTGTCTTTTAAATGGAGTTCCTTTTGCGCAAGCCAAACTTGACTCTCTTTCAGTAACTCATAAGCCCGGTGCTTCATAATCCCGAACCGATTACTGAGCATCTCAAACCGTTCAAACTCGCCCCGGTCTGCGCTGATCGCAAGCAACAGGCAATCGCGAAACGGGTGATCTTCCCCTTGCAAGACATTTTTCAAAGCCGGTTCAATCGGAAGCTGATCGATGATTTCACCGATATCCACGGAAAGCAAGGCATCGATGTGTGACAGTAAGCCGATCATGTAGGCACTTTCTGCTTTCAGTGTCTTCGTTTCCGTCGCAAACAGTTCGCATAGTTTTGCGCAATGCAAGGATGAACGCAATAATTCGTCCGACCATTGATACGGACTCGCTAGTTTCATCTCACGCAAGACGATCAACGAAATCCAGCTCTTCAGTTGGGAAAAGCCCAGCAAGGAAATTGCTTGACGGACGGAACTGACCATGTTCCGAAGACCGATGCCCGGAGAGTTGATCAATTGCAGTACTTGCACACTGATGTAAGGATTGCCCTCGATTTCATCCACGACGTCATCATAATGGTCATCCGTATCAAGCCACTTCAACATTTTCAACAGGACAGGCACTTGCGGAGGAACGGCCTTTCCTTTCATCAGCATCGGTTTGGCGTAAAAGTATCCTTGGAACCAGTCATACCCCATCGCAAGGCTTCGCGTGTGGTCCTCGTGTGTTTCAACCCGTTCAGCCAAAAAGCGGATATGCGGATAGTTCCGTTTTAAAATATGTAAGATTGCACTTTGTTCGCGTGGATTGATGGCTTCGATATCAATTTTTATCAAATCAATCAAATCAAACAGCTCCGGACCGTGGTGACGCAACAAATCCGTTACGAAATCATCAAGCGCCAGGACGAAGCCGGCTTCTTTCCATTTTTGCAGCGTCTGGAGCATCATCTCATCGATCTGAACCGTCTCCAATACTTCAATCACGAATTGAGTCGGATCCAGATGATCAATCAGTTCAGACTGCAACAGATCGCCTGTGAAATTAATGAATAATCGTTTTCCTTCTGCTACACGGTCTACTCCGAGATGAATCAGTGTATTCGTCAACACATCCATCGTCGCCAAGTCACCATCAAACACTGCAGGTGTTTCAACGGAACGATAGAGCAGCTCAAAAGCGTCAATCGAACCAAACCGGTCTACAATCGGTTGTCGCGCAAGTAAGATTTCCATCTCATATATCCCTTCTAAATCCGTTAATCTGGCTTATTTTATATGTTCTAGTATACCAAATATCGTTTTCCCTTAAAAAATCTCTTTTTTAAAACATATCAATGTTCCTATCATTTGGAGAAAAAAACATCTCAATGCAAGGCATCAAGATGTTTTGTAAGTCTTTTCTATTCAGATAACATCCAATCAATGACTTGTTTCGTCACAAGCATTTTTTGATGGATTGGAAATTGATGCGCGTACTGATAGATGATCAAGCGGGTCTGTTCCGGATAACGGGCCGCATAGTTCGTCGCATGACGCAGTCGGACATTTTGATCATATAATCCGTGAATCAGCAAGATTTCCCCTTGAGGCGGAAAATACAATGGCGACCGGACACGGTATGCCTGCAACTGTTGTTGCGGAACTCCTCCCGTAAACCGTCTGAGCATTTTTCGCATCGTCTGTTGTTCTTCATACGTCCAAGTCAGATTCGTTACACCGGCCCATGAAACCGTCCGGGCGACTTCACGATGGTGCGCAAGTAAAAGCGCCATCTGTCCGCCACGGGAAAAACCGAAGACCGATGTCCGCTCGACATATTGATCGAGCCAATCAAACGCACTGATGGCGTCGAGGATATCCCGGTGTCCGAAGTCTTCTTTCCCCGTCCCTCCTAGATTACCGCGGTAAAAAGGAGCCATGACGAGATAACCGGCTTGCGCGAACTGCATTAAGCGGGTCGGCCGAACCATGCCGATATTACGTGTCCCACCACGTAAATACAAAAGACCTTGCCCGTTCGCATGAACCGGCAGGATCACATACGCTCCGACCCGTTCCCCGTCGGATGTTTCATAAAAGACCCGAAAGGTGCGGAACGGTCCCTGCCGCGGGAGCTCAAACCAATCGGCGTTCGGCGAGTACACGAAGAGTCTCCGGAAGGACACGGTCCTTCATCATGAAGCTGTATTGGCGGTTCGTATCTAAACGTTTCGGGATATCGTCTAGTAAATAGGCTCCGTCCGTCTCATCGACAGCCAGGTGTGGAACCAGTGATTCGATTTGAGCGAAGTAGATATTCTTGATGATCGTGTCCCCTCGCCCCTCGACCCGGTATTGTCCGATGTACTGGAGACGTTCGATACGTCCCCCTGTCTCTTCCATGACTTCCCGGTATGCGGCTTCCTCCGCCGTCTCCCCCGGCTCGACTTTTCCACCCGGAAACTCATATCCCCGTTGCTTGTGATGCGTCAGTAACCATTTCCCTTCGTACACGGCAATGACCCAGACATGAAGCGGATGGACTGAAAACGGATGGTCTTCAAAACTCAGTTCAACCCGATTTTGATAATAATCTAAAAACGTAATCACGTGCGTGCACCTCATTTCTTCTTCTCTCTTCACTTTACCTGTTTCGAAAGCATTCTAAAAGTGAAAGTGCGTAGGAATTTGCCAGAATGACAAAAAAAGACATCCCTCTGAATCGAGAGATGTCCGGATGCTTATTTCAAGCGAGCTTCAAGCTCTGCTTTTTCTGCTTCAAATCCAGGTTTACCGAGTAAGGCAAACATGTTTTTCTTGTACGCTTCAACTCCCGGCTGATCGAACGGGTTCACACCAAGCAGGTATCCACTCATGGCACATGCTTTTTCGAAGAAGTAGAACAAGAATCCGAGATGATACGGTGTCATCTCAGGCAATTCGACCGTCAAGTTCGGAACTTGTCCATCTGTGTGGGCAAGCAACGTTCCTTCCGCTGCCTTGTCGTTGACGAATTGAATCGATTTTCCTTCCAGGAAGTTTAAACCGTCGAGATCCTGGGCGTCTTTTTCAATCGTTAATGCATGACGCGCTTGTCCGACTTTAATAACTGTTTCGAACAAATCACGACGTCCTTCCTGGACATATTGTCCCATCGAGTGAAGATCCGTTGAGAAGTCGACGGCAGCCGGGAAGATTCCTTTGAAGTCTTTTCCTTCTGACTCTCCGTACAACTGTTTCCACCACTCGGACACATAGTGTAAGGCCGGTTCGTAGTTGACGAGCAACTCGATCGTTTTCCCTTTAGCGTATAATGCGTTCCGGACGACTGCGTACTGGTACGCTTCGTTTTCCGCCAAGTTCTCGTTTGAGAACTGAACCTGGGCATCACGTGCACCTGCCATCAACTCTTCGATCGAAATGCCGGCTGCTGCGATCGGCAACAGACCAACCGGTGTCAAGACAGAGAAACGACCTCCGACGTCATCCGGGATCACAAATGTCTGGTATCCTTCCGAGTCCGCAAGTGTTTTCAAAGCGCCGCGTGCTTTATCCGTCGTTGCGTAAATCCGGTCTTTCGCACCCGCTTTACCGTACTTGTCTTCCATGAACGTTTTTAACAGACGGAACGAAATCGCCGGTTCTGTCGTCGTGCCTGATTTCGAGATGATGTTGACCGACACATCTTTTCCTTCAAGTACTTGGAACAAATCGTGTAAGTACGTCGAAGAAATGTTATGTCCAGCATAAATGATTTGCGGAGCTTTCCGCTCTTCTTTTGACAATAAGTTGTGGAACGAATGACCCAGCATCTCGATTGCAGCACGTGCACCAAGATACGATCCGCCGATTCCGACGACCAACAAGACGTCTGAATCCGACTTGATTTTTTCAGCTGCTGCCTGAATTTTTTCAAATTCCGCTTTGTCATAGTTTGTCGGTAAATCGACCCATCCTAAGAAATCACTGCCGGCACCTGTGCCGTTATGGATTGCTCCGTGTAATGTTTTTACCGTATCCGCCATATAGTCTACTTCATGTTGTCCTACGAATTGTAGGGCCTTCGAATAATCAAAACGTACCGTTGTCATTCACTCGTCCTCCTTATTCATTCGCAAACAAATGCGACCTTCCTTTTCATTAAAACGCAAGAAGGAAGGTCGTTCAAGTCTTTTGTGAAAAGATTAGCAAATGTTATGGCGCTTACAAAGCCGCTGTTACGATTTGGCGGACATCTTCGTTGCCAAGTGATTTGAAGTTACCGAAGTCTCCGCGTGTCATTGCTGATTTTACGATTGAGTCGACTGTATCTTCTTTGATGTCGTAATCTGCAAGACGGTTTGGAGCACCGAGTGACGTCCAGAACGCACTGATGGCATCGATTGTAGCGTGTGCTGCTTCCATTTCTGATTTACCAGTCGTATCAACGTCAAAGACATTTTCACCGAGCGTGACGAAACGGTGTGCGTTTGACTCGTCGAGGACATGACGCATCCAGTTCGGGAAGAGAATCGCCAGACCACCTGCGTGCGGGATATCATGAACAGCTGAAACCGCATGCTCAATGTTGTGTGACGCCCAGTCACCGCGTGCGCCCATTTGCAGGACACCATTGAGTGCCATCGTACCGGCAAACAGGATGGTACCGCGGAGTTCAACGTTCTCAAGATCGTTGACGAGTTTCGGTGCTACTTCGACGACCGCTTTCATGACGCCTTCCGTCATCCGTTCTTGAACAGGTGCATGTGCCGTATGGAAGTATTGCTCAAGGCAATGACTCATCATATCGACGATTCCGTAAATCGTTTGGTCTTTCGGTACACTGACTGTGTACTTCGGATCAAGGACTGAGAACGTCGGGAATGTTAACGGGCTGCCCCAACCGTATTTTTCTTGTGTCTTCCAGTTCGTGATGACCGAGCCTGAATTCATTTCTGAACCTGTTGCAGCAAGCGTCAAGACTGTTCCGAACGGGATGACCGTTTTTGGTGTTGCTTTCCCGATGACGAGATCCCATGCTTCGCCTTCGTACGGGATACCGGCAGCAATCAGTTTCGTACAGTCGATGACTGAACCGCCACCTAGTGCAAGCAATGCGTCAACGCCAGCTTCACGTGCGATTTTAATACCGCGTTCCGCTGTTTCAATACGCGGGTTTGGTTCGACGCCGTCGCATTCAACGTATTCGATCCCTGCCGCACTCAGTTCGCGTGTCACGTCATCATAAACACCGTTGCGTTTAATACTGCCGCCGCCAAATACGAGCATGACTTTTTTAGCATCTAAAGCTTTCAATTCGTCTGTAATTTTGCTGACTTGACCGTCACCAAAAATAAGTTTCGTTGGATTACGATATTCGAAGTTTTCCATTGTGTGTTGCCCCCTTGATAAGTAATGAACACCTTACATTATCCACACATTCCCCTTTTCCATCTATTTTAATGCTTATAACGCAAAAAAAGAGAACCGACCGATGTCGATTCCCTTTCAAAATCTTATTTTTGGAAGTTTGATTTTTCAATCCATTCTTCCAATTTGCCTTTTAACACGTTGAAGCCAGGAGCTTCTTCTTGTTTGAAAGCAGGACCCGCATCGCGACGGCCAGCGTTTTTGCGTGGGCCTTTAGCGCGTGCTTCGCGTTTTGGAGCTTCTTGTGTTGCTTTGATCGAAAGCTTCATTTTTTTGTTAGCTTCGTCGATGTCGAGAACTTTAACAGTTACTTCATCGCCAACTTTTACGTAATCGTTGATATCTTTTACGTAATCGTGTGAGATTTCTGAGATGTGGACGAGACCTTGTGTTTGCTCGTCAAGTGCTACGAAAGCACCAAAATTTTGAATACCAGTTACTTTACCAGTAACGATTTGGTCTTTTTCAAAGTTTGCCATAGTTTATACACTCCCTAACTAAATTCATCAACTTATAATAACATACTTTTTACGGATGGTAAAAAATATTTTTCAAATTGTTTATTTTTTATTTTACGAGGGAACAAATTAGTAGCAAGACTTCAAGTATTCCCCCTGATTCTGCCGGACTTTTTGAGTCCGGCCCTTTTTTTGTTTCTTCTTACTTTTCAACTCAAAAAGGACCGATTCGGTCTGCTCGCTTTCCGCTGACAAGTCATCCTGCCGCTTCAGATGCAGTGCATCTTCCAGGGTCAGATCGGCTTGTTTTCCGCAGGAGTCGAGCATGACCTCACCTGTCCTAGCGTAAAGGAAATTGCATGGTGAAGCAATCAAAATTTCTGTCCGTTTACAGACTTACAAATCATCAAATCCGTTTGCATCCGTTACTTTTGCATACGAGCGCGATTTTTGCTCGAAGAAATCGGATTTCGTCGCATTCATCGAGTCGTCGGAATAGGCGCGGATCCATGGCATGACGTCTTCATCATGTCCTTCATACAAATCGTCAAGTCCGATGACACGGAGACGCTTGTTGGCGAGGTATTTGACATAGTCACGCATTTCGCTGACATCAAGTCCGTCCAAGTCACGTAACACGTATTCGCTCCACTCGATTTCAAGATCAACGGCACGCTCGAATGTCGCGTAGACAAATTTCGTGAATGAACCGTCGGCGTCGATATCCGGATGTTCTGTCAAGACGGCACGCAACAGCTGACTGATGAAGTATGAGTGTTGCAGTTCGTCACGCTGGATATAACTGATCATCGTCGACGTTCCGACCATTTTCTGATGGCGCGCCAAGTTATAGAAGAAAGCAAATCCGGAATAGAAGTTGATTCCTTCAAGAACGATCGAGGCCACCAGTGACTTCGCAAAGTTTTCCGGTGTCCGGTCGTTTTGGAAATCTTCATACAGATCCAAAATGAAGGCATTTCGTTTCATGACCATATCGTCGTCTTTCGCGATGTCGAAAATCCTGTTCTGCTCCGACAGTGGGACAAGACTCGACAGCACATAGCTGTAAGATTGGTTATGAACGACTTCCTGTTGGGCGACAATCGCGAGAATCGCATGAATTGACGCGTCCGATGTGAACATCGCCGACTCCAAAATATAACGGGTCTGGACGGAGTCGAGAATCGACAATAAGCCGATGATGCGTTTGAAGGCATCCTGTTCCCGCTCGCTTAATTGATTCCATTGTTGCATGTCTTTTGACATTGAAATCTCATCCGGAATCCAGAAGTTCGATAACAGCTGTTTATAGATGGAATAGAACTGCGGATACGCAATGTCGTTCCAATTGACGATTGAGCTTGTTTCCCCGCCGATGATCGCGGTCGCGCGATTCGGGTGTCGGGCATCAAGCAGTTTGATTTTTTGTAGTTGTTCCATGTTGTTCGGCTCCCTCTTGCTGTAATTGCAGTAGTGTTCGACGTGTCCACTCTTTGACCGCATGCGGTCGGTTACGCGGCGATTGTTCGATTTTGAGTAATTCACCTGCGAGCGGAACCCCGAACTTCGCGAGATGGTACGCCATCTCATCGACGGCACGGCAATATTTGACGAACATCTTATCGCCCGTCCCGAAGACAGCCGCCTGCGGAATCGCGTGCGGGCTTTCTTTTAAGACGACCTTCAGACAATCCCGCATCTCATCCGGCAGTTGTCCGTCTCCCCATGTGTAAGAACCAAAATAGACGATATCATAAGGGACCAGCTGATACGTCGTCACATCATCGGCAAAGATCATCGTCGGTTCGACCTGCATTTCGGAACATGCTTTTGCAATCAGTTCCGCAACCTCCTCTGTATTTCCGCTCATTGACGCATATACGATTGCTGCCTTCATGATATCGTCCTCCTTCTCTTATGATGAACACGACTCACATTCATCGATTTCGACAGTCGTCGAACGTGTGTAGTAAATCGTCTTCATCCCGAGTTGCCATGCTTCCATGTGCATCTCGAGTAACTCTTTTGCTTTGACGCTGTTTTTAACGTAGAGATTAAAACTGATCGCTTGGTCAATATGACGTTGACGTGAGGCATTTTGACGAATGCTCCAGAGTTGATCAATCTCAAACGCTGATTTATAGAACCAGTTCGTTTCCGGTGTTAAATCGGGCACTGTGACCGGAATCTTGTAGTTTTTCTTTTCTTCCGCGTAAACTTTCTTGTAAATCGGATCAATCGACGCTGTACTGCCGGCGATGATCGCCGTCGACGAGTTCGGTGCGACCGCCATCAGATAGGCATTCCGCATACCATGTGCTGTGATATCTGCCTGTAGACGATCCCAGTTCAGTTCAGGCGTTGTTTTGTAGTGACGGCGGGCAATGTATTCCCCGGTCTGCCACTCCGATCCTTCAAAGAGACGGTAAGCCCCTTTTTCTTTCGCCAGTTGCATCGACGCGTCAATCGTCAAATAGGCGATTTTTTCATAAAGACGGTCGGCGTACTGGACGGCCTCGACCGACTCCCAGCGGATGCCTTCGAGAGCGAGCAGATGGTGCCAGCCGAATGTCCCGAGACCGACGGCACGGTATTTTTGGTTCGTGATCTGTGCTTGCGGTACGTCGATCGTATTGAGATCGATGACGTTATCGAGCATCCGCATCTGAATCGGAATCAACCGTTCGAGCACATTTTCACGGACTGCACGTGCGAGTGCGATCGAAGACAAGTTACAGACAACAAAATCGCCCGGTGTTTTCGTGATGATGATTTTGCCGTCTTCCGTGTACTCTTCCGTCACCGTCGTCGGACTCATGTTTTGCATGATTTCCGAACAGAGGTTGGACGAGTAAATCATTCCCGCATGTTTATTTGGGTTGGCACGGTTCACCGCATCGCGGAAGAACATGTACGGTGTACCCGTTTCAAGCTGCGAACGCATATAACGTTTGACGAGATCGATCGCCGGTACTTTCGTCCGGCTCAGACGCGGTTCGTTGACACAGGCTGTATATTTTTCCGTGAAACTGCCACCTTGTTCCGTTTCGTCAAACGAATCTTCAAGGCTGAAGCCCATGACGGTCCGAATTTCGTGCGGGTCAAACAAGTACCAGTCGCCGCGTGCTTCGACCGTCCGCATGAAATGGTCCGGTAAGCTGACGCCTGTGAACAAATCGTGTGTCCGTAACCGCTCGTCCCCGTTATTTAATTTCGCATCAAGGAACTCAAGGATGTCTTTATGCCAGATATCGAGGTAAACAGCAATCGAACCTTGGCGCATACCAAGCTGATCGACACTGACTGCTGTATTGTTTAATTGTTTCATCCACGGAATGACACCGCTCGATACGCCTTTAAAGCCTTTGATATCCGATCCGCGTGACCGGATTTTCCCCATGTAGACGCCGATTCCGCCGCCGCCTTTTGAGAGCGTCGCGACATCGGTGTTGGAATCATAGATGCCCCGAAGCGAATCATCGACCGTGTCGATGAAGCATGAAGACAGTTGGCCGTATGATTTACCGGCGTTTGATAAAGTCGGTGTCGCAACCGTCATGTAGAGGTTCGACAGTGCCCAGTAAGACTCTTTGACGAGCTCGATCCGGCGCTCTTTCGGTTCTGTCTGCATGAGTGTCATGGCGATGATCATGAAACGTTCCTGCGGCAATTCGTATAATTTTTTGACGTGGTCGCGCGCTAAGTAACGGTCGGATAATGTCCGGAGTCCGATATACGTGAACAGATGATCACGTGACGGATCAATCGATGCCGCAAGTTCTTCGACTTCTTCTTTCGTATATGTTTCTAAGAGGTGTGGCGTAAAAATACCAATCTCCGTTAATTTTTCAATCAAGTGATAAAGTGAACCGTATCGTTCGTCCGCTGCGTAGCCGCGATTTTCACTTGCTTCCAGATACAACCGGTTCAAGTACGTTGCTGTCGCAACGAATGTCCAATTCGGTTCCTCTGCCTTTAACATGTCAAGTGCATGCATTGTTAAGAGTTCATAGACTTGATCCGCCTGTAACGTCTTCCCTTCGAGTGCCCGAATCGCCCGTTCTGTATAACGTTCGACGTCGAGCTCTGAGTACGCTGCCGTAATCTGACGGATCACCGTATATACATCTTCTATTGTCATTGCACCTTGATAGATGCGTGCTGTATTCAGTGGAGATGCCACTATGAACCACTCCCATTCTCTAACTTTAAAATAGGTTCCGTTACCGTAAAAAATGCGCTAAACTAAAAAAAGACGCCCTACATATAGAAAGAACATTTTAATCCTCACTCTATATATAGACGTTTCAGGCATTTTTAAACCTATTTATCTACAAGATATAGGTTATCACTGAATGACTAAAAAATAACCCCTTGCATTGAAAATCAGGTCAAACAAATTTGAAAAGGCGGATTACCGCCTTTTGAGATATATTGAGATAAGGAGTTTTATTGATTATGAGTTCAGAAGAACTTTTAAAAAAATATGATCCATTTCACCTAGGAGAAGGAAATTATCCGACGGAAATGTCTGCTATACTAAGCTTACTGACGGTTCATGATCAAATAAGCCCGCTTGCGGAAGCAATCGGGATCGTTTTTGAAGAATCTTTTGATGAAAGACCGGATCAGCAGGAATTGATTTTACTCGCAACGAACTTACTTTTATGTGAAGATTCGTGTGAACTTTGAAAGGAGACTGATTATGCAAGTTGATTACACGCCTAACCCGAACTCAGTAAAAATCACCCTCGACGGAGACCGCTTCGGTGCCAAGAGCACCAGCGTCAAAAAAGGGGATACACCGGAAGACGCTTTGCTCGCATCACTCATCACGATTGACGGCATCGATAATCTATTTGCATACGGTGATTTCGTCACCGTCACAAAAGAAGCTGACGCTGAATGGAATGACTTACTTCCGACAATCGAAGAAAAAATGTAAATATCTCACAAGGACACCTGAATTTCAAGGGTGTCTTTGTTCTAAGGAGACGACTTAAATGCCGATGGTCTCAGTCATCATCCCCACATATAACCGGTTGCGTGAGTTGCGCGAAGCACTGACCGCACTGACCAAACAAATCTATCAGGATTTTGAAGTCATCATCTTGAACAATAATGGAGAGCCGATGACTTCCGTCGTTGCCGATTTTCAGGACAAGCTGACGATTACGGCAATTGATTTGCCGGAAAATCACCATGTCCGGGCACGAAACCACGGTGTCTCGTTAGCAAACGGAAGGTATATTCTTCTCCACGACGATGATGATTTATTGTTACCTTCACATATCGAAGAAGCCGTCGGCGATCTCGAAGTCGGAGCGGACTTAACGTACGTCGATGCGGAACTGTTCACCTACGAATGGCAACAGGATCATCGTGTCGTCAAAACAACGGAACCGTTCGCTTATCCGTATGACCGGGAAGCGATGAAAGAGGATTCGACTTATATCCCGTCCGGTTCACTTTACCGGAAGTCGCTTCACGAAGAGCTTGGTTTATTTGACGAAGACGTCTTCAACTATTGGGACTGGGACTGGATTTTACGTGTCGGGCAGGATCATCTCGTTCTGCACCCGGCCCGGGCGACCGTCCTGTATGCGTTTAATCCTTCGGGTAACCACCAATCGGCGAAGCAGGATGCATCGCGCCGCGTCTATTTCGACCGTCTCGTCGAGAAGCATCATCTTCCGACAACTGATATGAAAAATTTCCACATCGTGCAAGAGGAACGCCGCTCGCGCCTGCGCGAGACACGCCGGACGTTCAATGGTTGCCTGACAGAAAGCGAGTGATGATTATGTATACAGACAAACAACTGGAACTACTTGAATTATTGACACAGAACGGACCGGTCGATCCTGTCCTGGCCGCTCAAATGCTTAATTTGACAGAGGATGAGGTGTTATCCTCACTCGAAACATTTAAACAAGACGGTGTCCTGCTCGGTTATACAGCCGTCATCGACTGGCAAAAAATCCACGCCCACCACGGTGTGACCGCCTTTATCGATGTTAAAGTGACGCCGAAACGGGGACGCGGTTTTGATGAGGTCGCAGAACGGATTCACCGTTTCCCGGAAGTAACGTCACTCTACCTGATGTCGGGAGCCTACGATTTACAAGTCGTCCTCGATGGAAAATCACTGCAGGAAGTCTCACAGTTCGTCTCGGAAAAATTATCGACACTCGATTCCGTGATTTCGACGACAACACACTTCCGTCTGAAAACGTATAAACATGACGGTGTTTTATTCAGCCAGGATGATGAGGACAAACGATTGAAGGTGTCTCCATGAAACATTTATCTGAACGTGTCGAACGGTTGGCGCCCTCCGGCATCCGGCGATTTTTCGATTTGGCCGGTTCGATGGAAGATGTTATCTCGCTTGGTGTCGGTGAACCCGATTTCGTTACGCCTTGGAACGTTCGGGAAGCCAGCTTCGCCGCGCTCGAACAAGGGTATACGGCGTACAGTGCCAATGCCGGATTAGTCGAATTACGCCAAGAGATCAAGTTGTACATGCAAGAAAAATTTTCAATCGATTACCGGGTCTCAGACGAAATCATCGTCACGACCGGTGCGTCGGAAGGACTGGATTTGGCCTTTCGGACCTTGATTAATCCGGGAGATGAAGTCATCGTCGTTGAACCTGCCTTCGTCTCCTATGCTCCGTTGATTGAACTGGCGGGCGGTATTCCGGTCGCGGCAGCCTGTCGCGCAGAGGACGGGTTTACGATTCAGCCGGAAACGATTGAAGCCGTCATGACAGAGCGGACAAAAGCCATCATCTTTTGTTTCCCGTCGAATCCAACCGGTTCCGTCATGACACGCGATCAATTGGCCGATCTTGCGTTACTCGCGAAGAAACATGATCTTTATGTCATCAGCGATGAAATCTACGCCGAACTTTCGTATGAAGACGAGCCGACCTGTTTTGCGACTCTCCCTGACATGCGGGAGCGGACGATTGTCATCAACGGATTCTCTAAAGCCTTTGCAATGACCGGTTGGCGGCTCGGTTTCACCTGTGCCCCTCCCGCGATCAGCCAGGCGATGCTTAAAGTCCATCAGTACGGGATGATGTGTGCCCCGACGCTCGTTCAGTTTGCCGGAATCGAAGCGTTACGCTCGCGTCACAAGACCGTTCCGGATATGGTCCGCAGTTACCGCCAACGCCGGAACTACTTCGTCAAGGCGCTCAACGATGCCGGATTGCCGACGCATTCGCCGGGCGGAGCATTTTATGCCTTCCCGTATATCGGCGGGACGGGTTTGACGAGCGAAGAGTTCGCAGAACAACTGTTACTCGCGGAACGCGTTGCGGTCGTCCCCGGTTCTGTCTTCGGCGCAAGCGGTGAAGGTTATGTCCGGGCTAGTTATGCCAGTTCGATTGAACAGCTCCAGCAGGCGATTCACCGAATCAACCGTTTCATGCAACACTTGAACCAAAAGCAAGTCGAATTATCTAATCCTTCAAGATAATCCACGCAAAAAAACGTCCGTTCCGACTGGAATGGACGTTTTTTGATTTACTCATCGACATGCAGCACAAGGAACATCCGGTGATCATCTTCCGCATGATACGGTGACACCGGCCCCAGTTGCGGTGCGTAGACATCAATCCGGTACGGCGCCTCTTTAAACGACAACGGTGTCTGCTCTTTAACGATCCGGCCGATTTCATCCGCTTGATCTTTGACGCTCCGTAAACTGTCCGTCCGCTCCATCGGAGCTTCGATGACGAATCCGGCAATGTCTTCGATCCGGGCGCAGCGGAGGAACCGGCGGAGCGACGGTAAAGCTGCTTGAATGTGCGCCTCAAGTGCGAGATCACTTTCATAAGCCGGTGCTCCCCAGAGACGTTCCGTATTACCGGTCGCACTCCGGAAATGATCAATCGTCGCTTCCGTCACCGGATCACGTGTTAACGCAAACCGTTTGCGGTCACGATTTAAATTTTTTTCGTTTGTGCGATCGATTTCCTGCAGAAGATTGATTCCGAGTGGACGGGCCAATCGGAACAGTTCACGCTGGAGACGGGCAAGCGACATCCCGATCGGAATGATATCTTCCGTCTGTTTCGGCGGCTTGTCACCTTCATATCCGTTCATGACACGGGCGACCTGCCCTGCTTCATGAACAAGGCGGTAAAAAGAACCTTGCCCCTCGTCTTCCATCGTCTTGAGCTGTTGATGCTGATGTGCCAAATCCGTCACGTATTGATTCGCAAGACAAGTCGAGATCATCAGGACATCCACCAGTTCCGCCTGAAACGCCGACTCATCTCTGGTTTCGAGCGCTTCCCCCACTTCACCGACTTCCTCAATCAAACGGGCTAGTCCAGACAAGGGACGAAAGTATCCGCCAAGCGCCCGAATCGTTTCATCAACCTTTTGCTGAAGAAGAATCATCTCCTGCATCGTCCTGCACCTCCGCCATTCCCTTCACGATCCGGTCTTCCGATTGTTCCTTAAATCGTTTGGCAAACTGTTGATTCTTACGCCATTCCCGGACAGCAAGCCCGCTTGCAACGGCGAGTGAGACGAGTACTCCCATTTCTTTTCGTTTCATCTGAATTCCTCCTTTTGAATGATACGTTCGTCTGACAAACATGATATGATGATGACATTACATACATAGTAAGAGGTGTTGCTTATGTCGACTGAACGTTTATGGCAAATAGCCCGTTTCATTGGCGTCATCCTTGCCATCTTTTTCACCGGTTGGCTGATCGTTCGCTTGTCTTCTTTCATGTACCCGTTCGTCTTTGCTTTTTTACTGGCTTTATTCAGTCGGCCGCTCGTCGACTTTTTTCAAAAGCGGCTTCGAATCAACCGCGGTTGGGGCGCTCTGCTGTCGATCATTTTAATGAGCGGTTTGTTAATCGGCTCACTCGTCCTGATCATCATGCAGTTGATTCGTGGACTTGTATTTGTCGCCAATCAGTTGCCGGCACAAATCCAGGAGCTGAGTCTTTATTTCCAAAAACTCTACAATGAAAAGCTGGCCCCGATTTGGAACGACGCGTCGGAAGCCCTCCGGTCGCTTGAACCGTCACAACAAAACACGGTCCAAAACAGTATCCAGTCACTCGGCAGTTCACTCGCCAGTGCCATCGGTGAAGGCTCGAAAAACGTCGCCGGGATGTTGCAGACAGTTTTAGCCACACTGCCGTCCATCGCGTTGATTTTAGTCATCGTCTTGCTCGCCTGGTTCTTCATTTCCAAAGACTGGCACCGGTATGAGCTACGATTGAAAAAATACGAGATGTTGCCGTGGTTCGCCCGGGCCGAATCGGTCGTCACGAGTCTCCGATCTGCTTTATTCGGTTATATTAAAGCGCAACTGACATTGATTACGATCACCTTTTTCATCGTCCTGATTGGACTGTTGATCATCGGAGTCGAGCATCCGTTTGCCATCGCCTTTATCGCGGCATTTTTTGATATCCTGCCCTATCTTGGAACCGGCTCCGTCTTCTTGCCTTGGATTGCCTATTCCATCATTACGGGAGATACGGGTCTCGCCATCGGTCTCGCTATCCTTTATGCAATCGTCATCTTACAACGCAATATCATGGAACCTAAAATCGTCGGCGATAATATCGGTATCCAACCGATCACCGCTTTGATCGCCTTGTTTGTCGGCATTCAGGTATTCGGTGTCTTCGGATTAATTTTAGGCCCCTTGATTGCGGTCATCATTAAAGCACTGCACAACGCTCAAATCTTTCATTATCTTTGGGACTTTATCAAAGGATCACCTACACCGTTTCGGTGAAGGTGATCTTTTTTGGTAAAGCTGCATATAAGGGAAATCCGGTTATATCAACGGGGCAATCAGCCGGCAAATAAACCGCCGGTAACGTTGCCGCAATCGCAAGCAGACAAGCATCGATCCAATCGTCCGTCGCGACACCACGCACGTTGAGTTCCCAGTAAGCCGGACAAGCATACCGTTGCAACAGTGCAATCCGTTCCGCCACTCCCTCGACCGTCCGTTTACTGTGACGTGCCGGATGACCTGTCAAACGGGCAAAACAGACTTCCGGATGGGATTCGACCCAACCCGGTTGGTAATGGGTCCGGACCTGCTCGATTTTCGGCAACAGGTACCAGGCTTGTTTCGATAAACCGAAACCTGCGTGCTGCTTCGAATAGTCGTTTGCTGTGTGATAGTCCGGTTGTTCAAGTGCAGTGCGTAATGGGGCGTTAAAGACGCTGCTCGTCCGGCCGGGCTTCAATTCTTCCCGTAGTAACCGGTCGACCGCCCGCCGTGTGTTTTCTTCCAGTCCGACCGGCATGTCGATATAGGTCCGGGTCCCGCATTCGATTTCGTCGAGCGATGAAGCGACGGTCCAGGAAAACTGACCGTCTTTAATCGAAACGGCGACCCATCCGGCTTTTGCCGCATCAATTCCGGTGACGTCCATTGGACTTCTCCCGCAGACTCTTGAGCAGCGATAATATCGTAAAGACGCCGAAGAAAGTCGCTGCTGCTAAAGGAATCTGTTCCCGTGAATCCAGGTACCAAACAATACTGATGATCGTTACCAACACGAGGACACTGTTTAGGCGCATCATTTTTCGCGTTCGACGAAATGATAGAGACTGCGGACCATGACACCGGTCGCCCCTTTTGGACCGAGCTCCGTCGCGGCTTTCTGTTCGGACGTCCCCGCGATATCAAGGTGGAGCCATGGTGTGTCGCCCACAAATTCACCAACGAACGCACCACCGAAAATCATATGTCCCATTCGTCCCGGTGAATTGTTTAAGTCGGCGACATCCGAGCGGCGGACTTGCTTGATGAACTGATCGACGTACGGCATCTGCCAGACCATCTCATTCGTCTCTTTTGTTACGGCTTCGAATCGTTCGTACAGACCGGCATCATTCGTCAAGGCGCCGGTAATTTCTGTCCCGAGTGCCACTAACACTCCGCCTGTCAGCGTAGCAAGATCAATGATCATCTTCGGTTTATATTCTTTCGCATAGGTGACAGCGTCTGCGAGGACAAGTCGTCCTTCTGCATCCGTATTCAGAATTTCAATTGTTTTCCCTGCCATCGACGTGATGACATCATCCGGTTTGAAGGCGTCACCGGAAATCATGTTATCCGTCGCCGGAATGACACCGAGGACATTGACGTTCGGTTTTAGGTGACCGAGCGCTTCGAATAATCCGAGGACGGCTGCCGCTCCCCCCATATCCCCTTTCATCCCGACAATCCCGTCTTTTGGTTTAATCGAGTAACCGCCGGTATCGAACGTCACTCCTTTTCCGACGACTGCAATCGGAGCGTCGTCGCCTGCTCCTTTGTATTCAAGGACAATCAGCTTCGGTGGAATTGTTGATCCTTGATTGACCGCAAGCAATGCGCCCATTCCGAGTGCTTCCATGTCGGCTTTTTCAAGAATCTTCAACTCATGCCCGTGACGCTCGGCAATAAAGCGGGCTTCATCTGCCAAAGCCGGTGCCGTCAATAAGTTTCCGGGCATCGTGACAAGGCGACGCGCGAGATTCGTCGCTTGTGCGAGTGCCGCTCCACGTTCGACCGCCTGTTCGCCGGCGTCTGACCAGATTGTTACATCCAGATCATATGTCGCACGGGTGTTGGTTTTGTAATGTTTGACTTCATATGTAGATAAGCCAAACGTCTCGGCAATCAGTTCGACCGGTTGATCCGGGAAGGTCGTCGCGTCAATCGTTACTTTGGACAGCTGGCGTGCCTTCAGGAACTGAGCCGCTTTTCCGAATAACCGGCGCAGACCGTCCGTCGTAAGTCCTTCCGCCTTGCCAAGACCGACGAACAACACTCGTTCCACCGTTCCCGTCAGTGTCGGCAGCAAACGGAGTTCTCCTTGTTTCGTTGAGATATCCCCGCGGCGTACCCATTCATCCAAACGATCCGGATATAGTGACCGGATCCGTTCCTCAACCGGCTGGTTTCCTGAAATACCGACAACGAGTACTTCGACATGAGCTTGTGGATCTACTTGATTCCATCGCATATTCAAATCCCCCTTTAGTGATAGGTATAAGTATGAAGCGTTTGATCTGATTTTCCAACTGATAGCCTTCGAGACGAATGAAACCGCTCTCAAAAAAGACGTTCTTTAATTTGTCGATTTGGAACGTTTCAAACAATTGTTGCCCGTTTCACAATATGATAGGATTAAACAGGTGAAAAGGAAAGGCACTTCTATTTAACGGTCATTTGGCAACGACAGAAATGTCTACGTTTTCATTCAAAGGGAGAGTCCGCAAGCGATCCGTTAAGAGAGATGCGTTTATGGGTATCTATAGATAGCAAAGAAATGACGTCGCTGCGGCGAAAAAACTTACTGAAAAGAGGGTAATGCACATGGCACAGCACATCAAAGGAATTGGCGCTTCTGCAGGGATTGCGATTGCAAAGGCATTCGTAATGGAAACACCTGTCTTTGACATTCCGACGCATAAAATCGAGGACTCGGCAGCAGAAAAGGAACGTTTCCAAGCCGCCATCGTTAAGTCGAAGGGTGAACTTGAAATCATCCGCGAAAACACATTAAAAGAACTCGGTGCAGACAAAGCGGAAATCTTCTCAGCTCACTTGTTGATCCTGGAAGACCCGGAAATCGTCAGCCAAGTCAACGCAAAAATTGACGATGAAAAAACCAATGCAGCACAAGCACTTGATGAAGTGTCACAGATGATGGTCATGATTTTTGAATCGATGGATAACGAATACATGCGCGAGCGTGCAGCCGATGTCCGTGACGTTACAAAACGGACAATGGCCCACTTGCTCGGTATCACATTCGTTACACCGGCTCAAATCAATGAAGAAGTCATCATCATTGCCGAAGATTTAACACCTTCAGATACAGCACAACTCAACCGGAAGTATGCAAAAGGATTTGCTACGAACATCGGTGGACGGACTTCGCACTCGGCGATCATGTCCCGTTCTCTTGAAATCCCGGCTGTCGTCGGAACAAAAGTCGTCTTGACGGAAGTCAAACACGGTGATTTCTTGATCCTTGACGGAACAGAGGGTGACGTCATCGTCAATCCTTCAAGCGAACAAATCGCAGAATACGAAGAAAAACGTTCAGCGTACATCGCGCAAAAAGAAGAGTGGAAAAAACTCAAAAACGAAAAAACAGTCACTGCTGACGGACATCATGTCGAGCTTGCAGCAAACATCGGAACACCAAACGATGTTAAAGGTGTCCTTGAGAACGGCGCGGAAGCAGTCGGACTCTACCGGACAGAGTTCCTTTACATGGATGCGGAAACGTTCCCGACGGAAGACGAGCAGTTCACAGCATACAAAACGGTTCTCGAATCGATGGGCGATAAAAAAGTTGTCATCCGGACACTTGATATCGGCGGCGACAAAGAGTTGTCTTACCTCGATCTCCCGCATGAGATGAACCCGTTCCTCGGATACCGCGCGATTCGTCTTTGCCTCGATCAAACGGATCTCTTCCGGACGCAACTCCGTGCCCTTCTCCGGGCGAGCGCGTATGGAAAACTTGCTGTCATGTTCCCAATGATCGCGACACTCGAAGAATTCCGTGCAGCAAAAGCACTTCTTCTCGAAGAAAAAGCAAACCTTCAAGCAGAAGGTGTGACAGTTTCAGAAGACGTTGAAGTCGGTATGATGGTCGAGATTCCTTCAACAGCTGTCATGGCGAAACAATTCGCAAAAGAAGTCGACTTCTTCTCAGTCGGAACAAACGACTTGATTCAATACACGATGGCGGCTGACCGGATGAATGAGAAAGTTTCATACCTCTATCAACCGTTTAACCCGGCTATCTTGAATCTCTTGAACAACGTCATCACAGAAGCACACAAAGCAGGCAAATGGGTCGGCATGTGTGGTGAGATGGCAGGAGAAGAACTCGCACTTCCAATCCTTCTCGGACTCGGACTCGACGAATTCTCAATGTCTGCTTCTTCAGTCCTTCGCGCACGTAGCTTGATGACTCGCTTGAACAAAGCAGAGTGTGAAGCGATCGTCGAAGAAGTACTCGATATGGATACAGCGGAAGATGTCGTTAACTTCCTCAGCACGACGTTCGATATCAAAAAATAATCTTTTCTGACACGTCCCGTTTTCGGGGCGTGTTTTTTTGTCGTGTTAACAAAGTACTCTCTTTTCCTTATACTTTGTGCGGGAACTCGGATTAGCCTACGTCGAAATCATCCCTCCCTGCACTCGCTTTCCTCAGGCGAGACACAAGCCAGTTTCCCTGCCCAGTGTGGGCAGAAAAGCGGGTCTTGTTTGTCTCTGACAGCGCAGTTTGCACGTGCGCTTTTTCCTGTAGGAGTCTCATGCATCGAATGATTTCAAACAACAAAAAAAGGAAAGCGGATTCGACACCCCCTTTCCTTTTTTGTTGATGCTTGACTAAACAGATTTACCTACATATTATGCTTGCTTTGTTTTCGGTCGTTCGCCTTGTCCTTCTTTTAACGTCGGGCGTTCATTGCCCATCAGGCAGACAAAGACGACACCGAGTACGGCTGGAATCAATGCCCACAGATAGACCGACGAAATCGATTCGGCAAGTGACGATTTGATTGCATTTGCTACTTCCGGCGGCATTTTCGAAAGGGCTGAAGCCGTCGGGAATTGTCCGCCGTCCGGTGCGTTTCCACCCGGTAACTGTTCACTGATCGTCGATGAGAAGGTCCGCGATTGGACAATTCCAAGGACCGTTACACCGAGCGTCATGCCGATCGTCCGGAACGTCGATCCCATTGATGTGGCTGCACCCCGTCGTTGCATCTCAATCCCGTTGATACTTGCCAGGTTGAGTAACGAGAAGCTGAAGCCGACACCAAATCCTAAAATGATCATATAGATTGTGATGGCGGTGCGCGATGTTTCAAGCGACATCGTACTTAAGAGATACACTCCTAACAAGAAGAAGACCGCTGAGACAAGCATGACATTCCGGAATCCGTATTTATTCGGTAATCGTCCGCCGAGCTGGGCAGAGACAACGGATGCAATCAGCATCGGCATCAAGATCAGACCCGAGTTGGTCGCACTGCCCCCGAAGACACCTTGGACAAAAATCGGAATGAAGACACTGGCAGAGATGAAGACAAAACCGTAAAAGAAGGCTACGCCTTGTGTCGCGGCAAACAGTTGCCGTCTAAATAAACTGAACGTGATGACCGGATCCGCTGCCCGGCGTTCGATGAACCCGAAGACGATGAAGGCAACAAGCGCCCCGCCAAATAAACCGAGAATTTGCGGTGAGTTCCACGCATAATCTTTTCCGCCCATTTCAAGGGCCAGCAAGAACAAAACAAGTCCTGCCACCAACGTCACAGCACCGGCATAATCGATTCTTTGTGTCCGGTGAATCGGTGACTCCTTGTAAAACAGAGAAACAAGGGCAAGCGCCAATAATCCAAGGGGAATATTGATGTAAAAGACCCAACGCCAGTTGATGGCATCTGTTAAGACGGCACCCAGCAACGGACCAAAAATACTTGAAATTCCGAAGACGGCCCCGAACAAACCACTGACTTTCCCACGTTTTTCAGGCGGGAAAATATCAAAGATGATGGTAAAGGCAATCGGCATTAACGCTCCGCCACCCAAACCTTGAATCGCACGATACACGGAAAGTTCAACAATCGAGTCTGCCATTCCACACAGGATACTCCCTGTGATGAACAGCAACATGCCGAATAAGAAGAATCGCTTCCGCCCGTACATATCACTTAACTTACCAAAGATCGGCATCCCCGCTACAGTCGCAATCATGTAGGCCGATGTGACCCACGCATATTGGTCGAAGCCGTTTAATTCGCTGACAATCGTCGGCATCGCTGTCGCAACAATCGTATTATCCATTGCTGCCACTAAAATCCCGATCAGTAATCCTAACACGACATAACGTGTTTTTGTCGAAGTCGTAGCCATCGACTCACCTCTTCCTTATCAAAAAATAGCTAATCTTCATAATAGCTTATTCATTGTATCATCATATGTGCAAAATCTCATCGTTGAATGTTCACGGAATACAAAAAAACACGATTCCAAAATCGGAGTCGTGTTCAGCATCCACTTCTTATTTAATGTCATACGAAATCTTTTCACCCGCTTCAACGGTTTTACCAACATCCACGGAGACTTTCCGGTCGCCGCTGTTCGTGACGATGATTGGTGTGAGCAATGATGGGACAAGTGGTCGGATTTGTTCCAGATCGACGTTCAATAACGGTGAACCTGGTTCGACCCGGTCGCCGGCTTTCGCGAGCGCTTCAAATCCTTTTCCTTCGAGCGATACTGTATCAATACCGATATGAATCAAAATTTCATCCCCGTTATCGGCCAAAATACCAATCGCATGTTTGGTCGGGAAGAAGGTCGTAATTTCACCGGAAACAGGTGACACGACATATCCTTCCGTCGGTTCGATGGCATAACCGTCACCCATCATCCGTCCGGAGAAGACTTGATCCGGTACATCATCGAGAGAACGAATCACACCGCTGAGTGGCGAGACGTATCCTTCGCTCGGGACATAGGCACCATCTGTTCCGGCTAATCCGGATCGGTCATCTGTCCGGTTTTCCGTCCGTGCTTCCGCGCCTGTCGGAACCTGCGGAATCGGATCGGCTTCCGGTTTGGCTGGTGGTTGGTAATTCGGATCGTTCATGATTTCTGCCATCTCAGTCTTGATACCGTCCGACTTCGGACCGAAGATAGCCTGAACGTTGTCCCCGACTTCGAGGACACCGGCAGCACCCAACTGTTTCAAGCGCTCTTTATTGACACCGGATTTATCATTGACGGTAATCCGGAGCCGTGTGATACAGGCATCTAAATGTTTGATATTGGAAGGTCCGCCAAATGCCTGGAGAATTTCATATGGCAATTCACCAGCTGTCGCACCGGCTGTCGCTGCCCCTTCCTGAATCGCTTCACGTCCAGGAATCTTCAGATCAAATTTCTGGATGACGAAACGGAAGCCGAAGTAATAAATGACCGCGAAGACAAGACCGACCGGAATGACGAGCCACCAGGAGGTTCGGTTTGGTAAAATACCGAACAACGTATAGTCAATCAATCCTCCGGAGAAGGTCATCCCGATCTTGACGTTTAAGATGTCCATGATCATGAATGACAATCCGGCAAACACAGCGTGAACTGCAAACAATAACGGGGCAACGAATACGAATGAAAACTCGACAGGTTCAGTAATCCCTGTCAGGAAAGAAGTCAGGGCAGCCGAGAAGTATAACCCTTCAACCGCTTTCCGGCGATCCTTCGCAACTGTATGATACATCGCAAGACACGCAGCAGGAAGTCCAAACATCATGAACGGGTATTTCCCGGTCATATACGTTCCGGCTGTAAATGGAACACCATCTTTTAACTGGGCGAAGAAGATCCGCTGATCCCCGTTAACGAGATTACCGGCTTTATCGGTATATTCACCGAACTGGAACCAAAAACTTGAATACCAAATATGGTGGAGACCAAACGGAATGAGAGAACGTTCGACTAATCCAAAGATGAAGGCAGATAACGTTTCGTTTGATTCGATGATGGTTTTCGAGAACGTGTTGATTCCCGTCCCGATTGGTGGCCAAATATAAGACAGGGCAAAACCAGCGACTAAACTGAATAGCGCTGTAGCAATCGGTACAAATCGTTTACCGGCAAAGAATCCAAGGAAATCCGGAAGTTTAATCTTAAAGAATTTATTATAGCTGTACGCCGCAATCAACCCGGCGATAATCCCTCCGAACACCCCCATTTGCAGGGTCGGAATTCCTAAAACGGTCGCATACGATAAATCACTCGATTTTTGTGCTTCTGTAATCTTTTCAGGCGTAATCTGTAAAAATGAACTGATAACTTTGTTCATGATCAGGAATCCGACGATTGCGGCCAATCCTGCGACCCCTTCACCGTTCGCAAGACCAATCGCAACCCCGACGGCAAACAGTAATCCTAAGTTGGCAAAGATGATATCCCCTGCATCCTGCATGACCCGCCAAATGACGACCAGTGCGTCATTTTCGAGAAACGGAAGATACTGCGTCAGATTCGGGTTTTGAAACGCCGTACCAAACGCCAGGAGCAACCCCGCTGCCGGTAGGATTGCGACCGGTAACATCAAAGCTTTACCGATCCGTTGCAATACACCGAACACATTTTTCCACATCAGTGATTTCCCTCCTTTTTTTGACCAAACTACTTACTTCATACCCTTAATGTTTCTTGCGCAAAACTATTTGTCTGATGTTTCTTTCCACAAAAAAAGAGCCTTCCCAAATTGGGAAAGCTCTTTTAAATATTAGACTGACTTTTCTTGTTTACGTGAGTTGATGACGGCTTGAATCTCAGATTTAATGTTATCTGATTTTGGTCCGTAGATGGCTTGAACGTTGTTACCAACTTCAAGTACTCCAGCCGCACCTAATTTTTTCAATTCGTTTTTATCAACTTTTGATTTATCAAGAACTTCAACACGAAGACGTGTGATACATGCGTCAAGGTGTTTGATGTTTGATTCAGAACCGAGTGCATCAAGGATACCAGCTGCGAGTTCAGAACCTTGTGCCATTGATGTCTCTTGTACTTCGTCTTCACGACCTGGTGTTTTCAAGTTGAACTTGCGGATTGCGAAACGGAATCCGACGTAGTAAACAACTGCAAGCACAAGACCGACGACGATGACGAGCCACCATTGCGTGCGTCCTGGAAGGACACCGAAGAGAAGGAAGTCAATCAATCCACCTGAGAATGTCATACCGATTTTAACGTTCAACAGTTGCATTGTCATGAACGAAAGACCTGCGAAGACTGCGTGAACTGCGAACAGGATCGGAGCAACGAACAAGAATGCGAATTCGATTGGCTCTGTGATACCTGTCAAGAAAGCTGTAAGTGCTGCTGATCCAAGAAGACCACCAACGACTGCGCGACGCTCTGGGCGTGCTTCATGGTACATAGCAAGTGCTGCTGCAGGAAGACCGAACATCATGAACGGGAATTTACCAGTCATGAATGTACCAGCTGTCAATGCAACGTTATCTTTTAACTGAGCGAAGAAGATCGCTTGGTCACCGTGAACGACTGTACCGGCTTTGTTCGTGTACGAACCGAACTCGAACCAGAATGGTGCGTAGAAGATATGGTGAAGACCAAATGGAATCAATGAACGTTCAATGAGACCAAAGACGAAAGCTGCAAGTGTCGGGTTTTTCTCCATCATGAAGTGGGAGAATGTGTTCAATCCGTCTTGAGCGAACGGCCAAACGAAAACAAGTACAAGACCTGCGAATAATGAAACAACTGCTGTAACGATTGGAACAAAACGTTTTCCTGCGAAGAATCCGAGGAACTGCGGCAATTCGAGATTATGATACTTCCCGTAGGCCCAGGCTGCGATTAAACCGATGATGATACCACCGAACACACCTGTTTGAAGTGTCGGGATACCGAGTACGTTAGCGTAACCTTGTCCGTTAGCGACCATTTCTGGTGTAACGCCGAGCCAAACGCTCATTGTTTTGTTCATGATCAGGAATCCGACGATGGCTGCAAGTCCGGCTGCGCCGTCCCCTGCTAATCCGATCGCGACACCGACCGCGAATAAGAGTGCTAAGTTACCGAAGATGATGTCCCCGGCTGCTTCCATCAATTTTGCAACCTTGATGATTGCATCATTTTTTAAGAACTCGAGTTTTGACGTCAAGTTCGGATTTTGCATCGCGTTACCGAATCCAAGTAAGATCCCGGCAGCAGGCAAAATCGCAACAGGAAGCATCAACGCTTTACCGACACGTTGAAGAACAGCGAAAATCTGTTTGAACATGTGTGTTTCCTCCTTTTGATGTACGAGCTAAGAATAAGGAATAATACCAATGACAGGTCGAAAAAAGTCAGACATCTGACCGATTTTTACAGAAAAAAATCAGGCACGAGCGGATTGTAGACAAAATACACTTATCCCGTAAAAATAACGGAAATAAATCATCTTGCCCGACATCCCACTCATGCCTGATCGTATCAGTAACACGTAGTCCGTGCGGTCATTTACCTAAATCGTACTGCACTAAGCGTTGCAGATGCATCGTAAGATACGTCGCTTCACCGCGCGGTACCGCTTTCTTCAACTGACGTTCCATGATGGACATCAGCTCCCAAGCAGTATCATAGCACAGCGGATATTCTTCGCGCAATAGCTTTTCTACTTTTTCTGGCGCCTCTAGGTACTCCCCATTGGAAACCCTTTCAATCGCTGAACGCAAGTGCCGAATTAAACGCTTGTAATCCAGTGATTTCCGGTCGATTTTAATCTGTAATCGTTGTTCAATATGACTGGCAATCAATCCGACCAATTGATGATGCCGGTTCACTTCGAGGACATCTTTGAAGTTCGTCGCCGAGTGAATATGAAGGGCGATAAATCCTGTTTCGGCCGGAGGTAAATAAAAGTTCATCTCGGCACTGATGAATTCGACGATTTCTTCAGCGAGCGCATACTCTTCCGGATATAACGCTTCCGTTTCCGCAAGAAACGGATTTGTGACTTCCATTCCCTGTTCGAGCCGCTTGAACGTAAACGTCAAATGGTCCGTCAGTCCGATATGAATGTGCTCATCGACCCGTTTTCCGAATCGCGTTTCGATCATTGAAACGATCTCATTCATCAAAGCGATGAAGTTTTCATCCAGATGTCCGACAAGCGCCTTGTACTGCGCTTGCTCGTCTTTATCTTTTAACGTATACACTTTTTCCAATTTATCAAGATCCGTTAGTTGATCGCCTGGCTTCCGACCGAAGCCAATCCCTTTTGCGAGGATAATGACTTCCTGGTTGGCACCAGTCGAACAAATGACGACATTATTATTTAAGACTTTGATAACGTGGTACATTTGTTTATCCATTCGCTCTCAACCCTATCTGCTCTTACACATTTTTTTAAAGACACTGATTTTATTATAACGTGTTTTCACATACTAAAAAAGCCTACTCACTCAAGTAGACTTTAAAACATTTGGTAACCGCTCTTACGCAGGAAGCGAATTGACATTCCGGCGATGATGATTCCGGCAAGACCGGCAACGAACATCGTGATATCCGCCGTCTGCAGACCCATGATGCGTTCCCCGAGTTTCGGGATTGCTTCACGCGCATTCGTGAAATAATCCAGTGAAGACTGATTATCAATCATCATGATGATGATAATCGGATACAGGACAAGCATGATCCACGTACTGCGTAACAACATGTTTAAGATAAAACCGATACTAAAGAACATGACGAGATATAGAACACTCCCGATCACGGCTTGAATGATATGCATAATGTTCCCCCTTTGAATCTCTTTTAGTATAACCGACAAAAAAGGCAAATGCACGAGTGTACATTTGCCTAAAACGTGAACTTAGAATTTACCTTTTTTGATGGCAAGACCAATCTTTTTAAGCTCAAGGAAATGTTTGTTGTCGATGACTTTTTTCATGAACGATGCGTTACGGCCGTAAATCTTCTTACCGAAGACCATTCCGATTCCATCTTTATGACCAAGTGAAGCGACAGTTCCTTTGTTCTCGTATGTGAATGTCGATGTTTGACGTCCACCGATGAGTGCAGCAATGTTTTCAGCCACTTTATGTGCCTGTTGTGTTGCGATTTGTGCTGTCGGCGGGTATGGGCGGTTTGAAGCCGGATCCATAACAGCTGAACAGTCACCGATCATGAAGACATTTTCATGCCCAGGAACGCGGAGGTCTTCTTGAACGACAACACGGTTACGCATTGCTTCAAAACCAGACGCTGCAACAACAGGGTTACCGCTGACGCCACCAGTCCAGATGATTGTGTTCGCTTCGATTGTTTCTGTTGTATCCCCTTGGAGCGGTCCGAATGTAACGCTGCCCGGTCCACATTCCTTGATGCCGTTACCGAGTTTAAACTCGATGCCTTGGCGCTCAAGCCATTTATGTGCGTAGTTTACGAGATCTGCATCGAATCCTGGAAGAACAGTCGGTGCAGCTTCGATGTTGACGACACGAACGAGTTCGCGCGGGATGTCATATTGTTTGCACAGTTCAGGAATCCGGTTGACGAGCTCACCCATGAACTCGATACCCGTGAACCCAGCGCCACCGACGACGATCGTCAAGAGTGAACGGTTTGTTGAACCTGTCGTTTTGTACTCTGCGAATGAGTAGTCGATGTGCTCTTTGATTTTACGGACACTGTTCAATGAACTGATTGTTAGAGCGTTCTCTTTCAATCCTTTGATTCCGAATGTTTCAGGAACTCCGCCGAGTGCCACGACGACATAATCGTAAGGGACTGTTCCACCGTCGACGAGTTTCACTGTGTTGCTTGCTGTATCGACTTTTTCGACGATTCCTTTTACAAGCTTGACGCGTGAAGGGTTGATGACATCGTTGATATAGATACGCGCTTGTTCAGCAGACATCGTACCTGCTGCTGGTTCATGTAGCCACGTTGTTTGGTAATGGTAATCGTGTTTGTTGATTAATGTGATGTTGGCTTGGTCGACGCCAAGTTTCTTTTGAAGGTTGACTGCTGTGATCAATCCACCGTAGCCGGCTCCAAGAATAACAATGTTTGGTGTGTTCATGTTCTGATACCCCTTACGCATAATAGTTTTGTTGTGATTTTCTTCACATTCAATTGCAGATAAATGCTCAAAAACTTTGTTCAAATAATGTTCACACGTCTATACGTTTATTGAACCATTTTCTATCATAGATTGCAAAGGGAAATTATGCAAACCCAAAAAAATGTGAGATGTCCCGTACTTGCAACATCGAACCCTACTTCCTATATAATAGAGGTATCCAATTTTAGGAGGGACTCAGATGCACCAACCATATGATGTCACGATTATCGGGGGCGGTCCGGTCGGGCTGTTCACCGCGTTTTACTCAGGGATGCGTCAAATGAAGACGAAAGTCATCGAAAGTCTGCCGCAACTCGGCGGACAGCTAGCGACGCTCTACCCTGAAAAATATATATACGATATTGCCGGCTTCCCGAAAGTCAAAGCCCAGGACCTGGTCGATCGGCTGCTGGAACAGGCAAATGAATTTGATCCGACGTATGTGCTCGGCGAAACCGTCCTTGCATACGAACGTCTCGATGATGGACTGATCCGTCTTGTCACGAACAAGGGGGAACATTATACGAAAACCGTCATCCTGACAGCCGGGAACGGTTCATTTGCTGCTCGTCCCCTCGGTGTCGCGGACGCAGAACGATTTGAAGGCAGTAACTTACACTACTTCGTCAACGAGATGGACCGCTTCAAAGATCGCCAGGTCGTCCTGCTCGGCGGTGGTGATTCCGCAGTCGACTGGTCGCTGATGCTCGAGCCAATCGCGAAATCCGTCACACTCGTTCACCGACGCGATAAATTCCGCGCCCATGAGCATACGGTCGAATTGTTGCATAACTCGTCCGTCAATGTCATGACACCTTATACCCTTGAATCCGTCACCGGAGAAGACAGTATCGAGACGCTGACATTCAAACATGCCGAAACGGATGAAGTGATTGTCGTCGGTGCTGATGATGTCGTCTGTAACTTTGGTTTCGTCTCATCACTCGGACCGCTTAAAGAGTGGGAGGTCGAATTCGAACGGAATTCCATCCGTGTCAACTCGAAGATGGAAACTGCGATTCCCGGCGTATTTGCCTGCGGCGACATCGCGACGTATGATGGTCGTGTCAAATTGATCGCGACCGGTTTCGGAGAAGCACCGATTGCCGTTAACCAGGCGAAGTTGCTTGTTGATCCATCAGCCCGCCATCCGCAACACTCAACAAGTCTGTTCGAAAAAGTGAAAAATCATTAAGTGATCACGAACAACAGCGTCCCCTCGATTTCGGAAATCGAAGGGACGCTGTTTTTTGGGCTTATGCGTTGGATACGGGATCGAGTGTAATTCGGTACGTCCACTCACTCAGCTGTTTCCCACCCCGCTCGATGGTTTTTTCGGAAACGAGTCGTCCGCTGAAACGTTCGTAAAAATGACGGGACGGGTTATCTGCCAGCACACTTACCATGCAAGACGAGAAGCCTTTCCGCCTGAGATCTTCCAACACGTGATCAAACAACCGTTTACCGGTTCGTTGCCCCTGATGGCTTTTCAACAGATAGAGCGCGTACAGCTCTCCCTCCGTCGTATCATTTTCCCTATTTGGTCCACCATTCGCAAAACCGACGATTTCGTTTGTCTGATCAAGTGCCACGAAAACCGGACCTTCGGCAAGACTGTTCCGCCAACCCGGTTCCCGCTTCTCCGCAGATAACTGATCGAGATATGCATCCGGAATAATCGTCCGATATGTTTCCCGCCAAGATGCGACATGAATCCGGGAAATCGCAGCAGCGTCTTCCATGTCGGCTCGTCGAATCGTTAAAAATCCGGTATTCATAGTGGAATGATAAATCGCCGGACCCGTGTTCCATCTTCTTTGATGTAAGATTCGATTTCTTGACCACCGTTTGTCAAAATGACACGACCGGATGCGGTGTTATCCGCACTACAGGTGATCAAGACGAAGGCAAGTCCCCGCTTTCGCGCAAATTCAAGCGCTTGCCGTAATCCTTCCGTCGCATACCCCTTATTGCGCGCACTCGGTCGAATGCCATAACCGATATGCCCTCCGACTTGTTGCAATTGATCGTTTAGATCATGCCGGAAATTGACTGCACCGACAATCGTTTCCCCGTCATACAACCAATACGTCGAGTGGGTCACCCAGTTCGTCGGGGCCACCCGTTCCTCTTGTTCCTGTTCTTCCAAAAAATCCTCCAACGGCAGAAACGTTTTACTGACGACACTCGGAACGATGCTTTCACCGGACTCTTGCCACTCTGATACATAATCAAGGTATTCCGGTTCCAAGTGCAGCGATGGTTTAATTAAGGTAATCATTTGTGGTTCCGGACCTCCTCTTCAATCAAACGATCAAGCCAGTCATCAACATGTTGGAAGAGATATCCCGCTTGTTTGGCTGCCGTCGTATCCATATAGAAATCGTGATCCGGTGCAAGCGGTGACGGCTCTTCGCCTGTCGTCTCAAACCGTGATGTCGTTCCTGCCACGTGATCAATCTTATCCATTAAGTCCTGAATCGATAATACGCCGTCACTCGCGGCATTAATCGGTCCTGTCATCGTCGAACGGCCGCACCACTCGAGGAAAGCTGCCGCTTCGTAACTCGAGATATATCCCATCTTCGCATACAGATTTTCAGCGATGACCGGTTGATCGGCTAGTGCCCGTTTGACATGAAAGATCAGCCGTTCCGTGTAATCATCCGGTCCGAGGACAACCGGGAAACGGACGGCAATGACCGGGAAAGTCGCACGTTGGAAGAAATAACTTTCCGCCTGACGTTTTCCTTCGCCGTAATCATGTTCTTTTTCAAGATCATATTTCCCGGGAAACGGATTATAGGACCGCTCGGAAATGTTTGTCCCGCCCTGCTCATAGACCGACATCGTCGACGTCAGAATGTAACGCCCGACTTTTCCTTCGAAGGCATCGACCGCAAGCTTCGCCTGATACGGATTAAAACAGATATTGTCATAGATGATATCCCAGTTTTGACTTCCAAGATCCTTCATCGTACTGCTTGATGTCCGGTCCCCTTTAAAAAATGTCAAGCCCTTCGCGACCGGCGGCGTATGTTCCCCACGCGTGACAATCGTCACATCGTCCCCCGATTCCACGAGCCGTAATGCCAACCGTCGACCAAAGTAGCGTGTTCCACCGAAAATCAGTACCTTTCGCATCGATAGTCCTCCCTCATCATAGCGTGCTAACGTTCCTGTTTAGTCCTTCTCCATCTCCATTGAAAAGTCCTGTCAATCGCTCGTGAAAACAAAAAAATCGCAGACGGCAATCGTCTGCGATACAAGTCATTTCATTAACAGCCGCCCGGTGTGCCGGCATTCGTCGCCGTTCGGAACGACGTCCCGCAACCGCATGTCGCGATTGCATTTGGATTCGTAATCGTGAATCCGCCTCCGAGCATGGATTGTTTATAATCTACTTCCAGTCCTTTAACGACCGGATAATCTTTTTGATCAACGATGACTTTGACTCCGTGTTGCTCAAAGGTCAAGTCCGTCTCTTTTTCACTGTCAAACCCCATGCCGTAGGAGAGACCACTGCATCCGCCGCCTTGGACGAGCATGCGCAGATTTTGTTCATCGTCCGGCGCCTGCAACATCATTTCTTTGACTTGCAGTGCGGCCGCTTCTGTTAAATGAATCATGTCATCACCTTCCCTTTTTTATTAGTATACGCAATTTTAAGGGGAATCGAAACCTAGTTGCTTGAAACAATCTTGAATTCGTTGTATAAATAAGTTGTATTAAAAAAAATTAAATCGTTCCATCTTCAGGGCAGGGTGAAATTCCCGACCGGCGGTAAACAGGCGATTCGCCTGAAGCCCGCGAGCGAATAGGGCGCTATTTGCTGATTCTGTGTAACTCAGGAGCCGACAGTATAGTCTGGATGGGAGAAGATGGCGGCATGTTTCTTTCTTGAACCGATTTTGCAAAAATCGGTCAGGCTTAGTTTACTGCGGACTTCTCCCCCATCGAACACTTCGATGGGGGTTTATTTTGAACGCAGACATGCCAATACTTCATCGAGAGGAACGAGCAAAAGGAGATTATACTCGTATGAAACGCACACAAAAAATGGTCACATTATCGATGTTAGGTTCAATTTCATTTGTTCTTATGCTACTGAATTTCCCGCTTCCGTTTTTACCGAACTATTTGAAGATCGACTTCAGTGATGTTCCTGCTTTGATCGCCGCAATCATGTTCTCACCTGTTGCCGGCGTCATCGTCGAAGCACTCAAAAACGTCCTGTACTACATCTTCCGTGGAAGTGGTGTTCCGGTCGGTGAGCTTGCCAACTTCGCAGCTGGCGTTGCCTTCATTCTTCCGGTCAGTTGGTTCTATCATAAAAAGAAATCGACAAAAGGTCTCGCAACCGGTCTTGTCGCAGGTACGATCACGATGGCACTCGGTCTTGCCATCCTCAACTATATCTTGATTCTTCCAGCGTACGCTTGGTTCTTCGGTATGGACTACATGCTTGACCCTGCCGTCAAGTGGACGACGATTACAGCCGGTATCTTACCGTTTAACATCATCAAGGCGATGTTCATCTCAGCACTCTTCATCCCGCTGTTCCTGAAACTAAAACCTTGGATGACACGTCGTCAACAAACTGTCTAAGTCCGAAGCCGCGCCCGCTGACAGACACAAATCCCCGGTCTCTTGTGAGACACGGGGATTTTTTTAGAGCTCGTTTTCTTCGATTTTCTGATAAATCTTTTCAAGCAGTTCTTCCGGTGTCTCCCCGACAACGGTTTCTCCATCGACGAGACAAAAATGGTCAAGCGAACAAATCCCGCAATAACCGAGGCAACCATATTCGACGACATCGACATTCGGGTCCCGTTCGAGCTGTTGCATGACGACCTGAGTCCCTGTCGCTAAGTTACTGATACAAAATTCAATAATCGGATTCACTTTTTTTCCTCCTTCAGGCAGGAATTATCTTTCCTCATGTCGTATTATACAAGGTCAGACTGATTTAGGGGAACTAAGGGGGATTTTAAGTTATGAAGCAACTGGTTGTTTTAGGTGGCGGATATGGTGGCATGCGGATTTGTGAACGATTCAAGGATGAAGATGTCGCTGTGACGCTCGTCGATCGTTTACCGTACCACGCGTTAAAAACAGAGTACTATGCACTTGCTGCCGGAACATTGTCGGACCGGGATGTCCGGATCGCGTTTCCGGAAGGGGAACATCTCTCATATAAGTATGGACATGTCGTAAAGATTTCACCAGAGACGAACTCCGTTCATCTGCAAGACGGAACGGAATTGTTTTATGATGATTTGATCATCGCCTTAGGTTGTGAAGATAAATACCATAACATACCGGGGGCACAAGAGTTTACTTACAGCATCCAGACACTCGAAGAGTCACGGAAAACACAACAGGCGATTTGCGGACTTTCACCCGGTGCGATCGTTTCCATCGTCGGAGCCGGATTATCCGGAGTCGAGCTCGCGAGTGAACTGCACGAAAGCCGGAAAGATTTGAAAATTCGCCTATTCGACCGGGGACCGTCCGTTCTGTCCTTCCTCTCGGATAAAGTGTCGACCTACGTCCAGGAATGGTTCGAGGAGCATGACGTCGAAGTCATCAATAACTCGAACGTCACCTTCGTCACGGCGGATGATGTTCAAAACGGGGATGACGCCTATCCATCGAACTTAACGATTTGGACAGCGGGTACGCAACCGGTTAAAGTCGTCCGTGATCTTGGTTTTGAAGCTGACAGCGGCGGACGGATCAAGCTGACGGAACACCACCATGTGCCGGAACATGAAAATGTGTTCGTCATCGGGGATTGTGCCAGTCTCCCGTATGCGCCAAGCGGTCAGCTTGCGGAGCATCAAGCGGATCAGGTCGTCGATGTCCTGCAGGCAAAATGGGCCGGCAAGAAATTACCGAAACTGCCGGAAATCAAATTGCGCGGTATGCTCGGATCACTCGGAAAGTCAGACGGCTTCGGCATCGTCATGGGGAAACAGGCGTTGACAGGGAAAGTTCCACGCCTTCTGAAATCCGGTGTGCTCTGGAAACATAAAAAGATTAAATAAGAAAAACGGCGCCGGTCATTCCGGGGCCGTTTTTTCAAGTCTTCTGTCAATTGCCTGCGTAATTTTTTTCAACTGGACGTATCCTTCATCGACCATCTCACCGTCAAGCAGGACAAGCGGATAAAAATAAACATCGTCCTGAAGAGCCGTAATCCATTCATCCTCGACCGGTGCCGCTTCGAAATCCACATATTCAAAAGTCAATGCCGTCTCGTACTTCCGTCCAAGAACGGCTTGCAGCCAGCTGTAGGTCTCTTCTGAACTCGGTGCCCCGACGCAACTCGGACACGTCTGTGCCGCCCCATATACCTTGATTTCCATCTGTGGTCCCCCCTATTTGTTACACTTCTTTTTTAGTATACAAGTTTTCCAGATTGAGAACATTTTTCAACCCTGTTACAATGATTCTATAAGAAAGGATGTGTTTACGCATGGAAATGTTTGATCAAGTAAACGAAGTACTCGAAAAATTGCGTCCGTTCCTTCTTCGTGACGGAGGAGACGTTGAACTCGTAGATGTAGAAGATGGTATCGTCAAACTCCGTTTGATGGGAGCTTGCGGCAGCTGCCCAAGTTCAACAATCACACTGAAAGCTGGTATCGAACGTGCCCTGCTTGAAGAAGTAGCCGGCGTCGTTGAAGTCGAACAAGTTTTCTAATGAAGTAAAATCCCCACTGACATCCGTCAATGGGGATTTTTTTGTTTAAAGAATCCATTCTGCCAACGTATCGACCATGTAGGTCGGTTGGGCATCCTGTCCTTGAATGAAGACCGGTGTATGAACGCCGGAGTTGACATGCATCGTCCGGATACCGCCGTTGACCCCGAATAAAATGTCGGTATGGTAATTATCTCCGACCATGATGAGATCTTCTTTCGCAAGACCGATCATCTCAGCCGCAATATTGACCATGACCGGTTCCGGTTTCCCGATATAAAACGGTTCTTTTTCCGTCGTCACGCGTAACACCGATGTCAACGCCCCGTTCCCCGGTAAGAAGCCGCGCTCTGTCGGAATCGCGATATCTCCATTCGTCGAGATAAAACGGGCGCCGGCCCGAATCGCGAGGGCTCCGATCGCTAACTTCTCATACGTGATCTGACGGTCAAGACCAATCACGACATAATCGGCATGCTCATCCGCAACGACTTGTAAGCCTTGACGCTCAAGAGCATCAACCAATCCGCCTTCTCCGATGGCATAGACTTTCGCACCCGGATCGAGTTCTGCGATGTAGCGACCTGTCGCCATCGCACTGGTTAAGACATGTTCCGCATTCGAGTGAACACCCATGCCGCGTAATTTCTCAGCGACGGCTTCTGCCGTCATCGAAGCATTATTCGTAACGAACAGATACGGTACATCTTCTTCCTGCAACCGGTTGACGAAATCAACCGCTTCTTTGACGGGTTCTGTCCCGTTATACATCGTACCGTCTAAATCAAATAAATAGCCTTTTGCCTTCATGCTGACTCACTCCTCATTTGGTAAAAATGCCGAAACGGGTCCGAGTTCTGTCTCTAGATAATGTCGGACCGCGTCCGGGAAACGACGTAATTGTGTTTCTTCCTCAAACAAAACGTTGCGGATTTCCGCTGTACTTGATGTCGTAAATTCACGGACGATTTGTGTCCGGAGGGCCACGATGCGCTTCAAACTCGTCGCAAGTGACGCGTCGATGACCCGCTCATCTTCTAAAATCATGACGATATCTTCATAACTTCCCGGATCACGCATGATGAAACCATCAATCATACTGTTTCCGATGTCGATGATGCTTTCAATCACTAAAAATCCAATCCGTTCCCACGCCAGTGAAACCGTCAAAGCATCCCCCGTTAACTCTTTACTTTGACGCAATGCCGTTTCCAAACAAACCACGGTTTGTTCAATCTTTTCACGATTCACAAAATACATCTTCCATTCCCCCTCACACCCTTCATTTTAGCTCTATCGGCGAAACATGAAAAGCAGAAAGGCTGTTTGCATCACATTGCGCAATGTGTTATCCTCAATTTAGATTTTTACGAAAATAGTATGTCACATTAGGTGACTTGGAGGTTATTCATAGATGGAACGCGAATTAGCACTAGAAATCGTCCGAGCAACAGAAGCAGCTGCACTGGCATCCGCCAAATGGATTGGCCGGGGGAAGAAAAACGAAGCCGATGATGCGGCAACAACAGCCATGCGCGAAGTCTTGAACACCGTCAACATGGCAGGAACGGTCGTCATCGGTGAAGGGGAACTCGACGAAGCACCGATGTTATTCATCGGCGAAAAAGTTGGTACGACAAGCGGTCCTATCGTCGATATCGCCGTCGATCCGCTCGAAGGAACGAACATCGTGGCAAAAGGTCTCGGTAACGCCATGGTCGTCATCGCGGTCGCTGACCAGGGAGCATTGTTACACGCACCGGATATGTATATGGATAAACTGACAGTCGGACCAAACTTAAAAGGACATGTCTCACTTGACGATCCGCTTGAAGTCATCATTCAAAAAGCAGCAGAACTAAATCAGAAAAGGATTGAAGATGTCACGGTCATCATGCAGGATCGTCCGCGCCATGATCACTTCCGGGAAGCGGCAATGCGTGTCGGCGCACGTGTCCGTCTGTTTGAAGACGGCGATGTATCAGCCGGAATCGCTCCGCTCTCACCATCAACGGGCATCGATATCTTCATTGGAACCGGTGGGGCACCGGAAGGCGTCATCACAGCAGCTGCCGTCAAAGCAATGGGCGGCGATATGCAGGCACGTCTGCACCCGATGAACGAGGAAGAAACAGCACGCGTCATCCGGATGGGGCTTGCGGATCCGTTGCAATTGTTGACGCTTGATGATCTGATCAAAAGTGACGACTGCATCTTCGCAGCAACAGGCGTGACGACAGGTGAAATGCTCGACGGCGTCCGCTTCTTGACGGATGATATCGTCGAGACGACATCACTCGTCATGCGTTCAAAAACACGGACGATCCGGAAAGTCATCGCCGAACACAGCCTGTCACGTAAACCGTACTTGCAAAAGGTTCCTCAAACCCTTTAATCTAAGCAGAGATGAAGGAAATGAGGGAACTGACAGATGATGCAAGAACGTGATTTTTTATATGATGACGTCGAACAGACAAAAACCCGATTCGTTTGCTGGATTGGTGAGACGAGCCGGTTTGATTTAGCGATCACCCATTCCGAACATTTTTTCGGAAAGATTTTAGTGTTGAATCTCTTATCCAACCGGTTTGCCATCATCGGTCCGGATGACTTTGATGAACCCGGCTATATCGCTCATGCCTTTGATCTTGAGGATGAAGCGGCGGATGAACTTGAAGGATACTTACGCGACTATATCGGATTATAAGCAGAAAAAACAGCCAATTCCCGAAGGGAGTTGGCTGTTTTACTGTTACAGTAACCGGTCGTTACGCTCGTTGAGTGTGTTGGGACCGCTGAAGACATTCGTATTGTCGGATTCATCATGGGCTTTACGTTCCGAATGTTGATCCGCTTCATCGCCGACGAGTAAGACGAATTGTCCCTCTTCCGCTGCTTTATTGGCACGGTTGACATCATCTTTCGTTAATCCACTCGCTTCGAGGACATCGCTGTGTGAAGAAGGTCCGTTGCTGTCTTTTTTAAAGATTCCTTTGATCTCCTGCCACAGATTCATATGTTCTTCCTGCGACAGACGTGTTGATGTTTGATGATTGTTCAAATCGGCCAATTCCTCGATCTGTTCCAGATCATATCGATCATGGGCAACGACTTTCAAATCTGTTGATACAACACCTGCGACACGTAAATCATGAACAGCACTGACAACTTCTGGTACAGACTTGTAAATCCCGACGATTCTCATGGATAGTTCCCCCTATAGGTGCGTGATACTATACTATTAGCCGAAATCACCCAATCAGAAACGTCTTTTCAGATGTCATTTTGATTACTGTTCTTCTTTCATCTCTTCTTTCGCTGCCGAAAACTTCCGTTTCAGTTTTAACGTATTCGCCGAAGATCCGTCGAAGCGAGGTGGTGCTTCTTCTCCTTCTACGAATTCCATCCGTTTGACGATAAAATAGGCACAGCCGAAATTGCAATACTCGTACAAATAATCCGCCACGTGGGAGATTTTTGTATCGAAGGTTGCTTTTTCGTGATTGTCCTCATAAAAACCGCGGAGCCGCAACTGTCCGTGCCCCCAGTCTCCGACGATATAATCATATTTCTCGAGAACATCACTGAAACGTCCGATGAATGCTTCTTCGTTGAATCCTTCTCTTTTTTCTTCCACGATTTCATATCTTTCACGATTGACTTGTATCATTTTTCCACCCCCTGCTTCCTTTATCTTACCATAATCATACTTGAAAACGAATCGTCAGACAGCAGAAAACCGTCCTCGCACGTGGCGTGGACGGTCTGTCGGTATCAATCAATCGGTAAAGCGGCTTTATTTTTTTTCGCAGCGTTGACCTGTTCGTCGGCATGATACGACGAACGGACAAGCGGACCGGCTTCACAATGTGAAAAGCCTTTTCCGAGCGCAATCTGCTTGAGTTCGGCAAACTCTTGTGGTGTGTAGTACTTGATGACATCCAAATGTTTTTTCGTTGGTTGCAGGTATTGACCGATCGTCATGATATCGACGTCATTGGCACGAAGATCGTCCATCGTTTGCAGGATTTCTTCCCATGTCTCCCCAAGACCCAACATCAGACTTGATTTCGTCGGAATTTCAGGAGCCAGTTCTTTTGAACGGCGCAGGAATTCGAGTGTTCGGTCGTATGTCGCTTTCGCCCGGACAGTTGGTGTCAGACGGCGAACCGTCTCGATGTTATGGTTCATGATGTCCGGTTTGGCTTCAATCAGCGTCTGCAACGCCTCGAAGTTCCCACCCATGTCGGACGGTAAAACTTCAATCGATGTTTCCGGGTTCATGCGACGGACTTCCCGTACCGTCTCCGCATATACCCCTGCCCCGAAATCATTTAAATCATCACGTGCAACCGCTGTAATGACGGCATGCTTCAGATTCATCAGACGAACGGATTCCGCTACGCGTTTCGGTTCTTCTAAGTCAAGTTCATTTGGACGTCCTGTCGTCACGGCACAAAAACGGCAGGCCCGTGTACAAATGCTTCCAAGAATCATGAATGTCGCCGTCCGGCGAACCGCCCAACACTCGTGAATGTTCGGACATTTTGCTTCCTCACATACCGTGTGAAGCTTTTTTTCACGCATCATACTTTTGAGTTCTGTGTAAGTCTCATTCGTGTTCAGCTTGATCTTCAGCCATTCTGGTTTACGTTGTATCTCTCTGCGTCCCATGAATCGGTTTCCCCCTTTATCCGTAAAAAAACTGACCTGATTTCTGTTACAGTATAACAAATATTCAGTGTTTGCGGATGGGTAATTCACCAAATTCTGACTTCTCCGATAGGCGATCAAAGAGCAGATCCCGTAACAATTCCGGCATGAAATATTCTTTCGGCATTTCTTTGATTTCCGGAAATAAAGGACCAAATGTAAACATATCCGGAAGGACCACGGTGTAATGTTTCGCATCGTCCAGATGTTGCCGGTTTCCGGCATAATGCATCTTGCCCATCAGCTTTCCCCGGAAGCCGAGTCCGCGGACTTTTAACTGTTCAAAGCGGTTCGTATCGACTTCGGCGATGAATTGTTTTAATTCTTTTCCGGTCATCGTCACCTTACACGGATTGATCGGATGCGGACAAAGCCGGTGTAAATCGTAAGATGAGACCGGTCCCGGGGACAATGAACCGAGGAGCATGCCGGCCGGCACACAGGCGAGGTCCGCCTGACACCAATCGCGCATCGTATCAGCGAGCAGCTGCGTGAACGGCGATGGATTAAACCAGTCATTCGCTAGACCTGATGTCCGGCCAATCGGTTGTTTCATCTGACGTTCCGCCAGATATTGCTCTTTATCAAGCAGAACGGCTGTCGCTTCGTCCGCCGAATAAGACTCGAGCGGATGGAGAACCGCTTCTTTTTCGCCCGTATCCGTATTCAGATAAATCTCACCTGCATACTGTCCGTGTTTTCCTGCCTGGGCAATCAGTACACCGTTCCGGACGACGCCGTCATCGAGAACATGATGCGTATGCGATCCGATGATCAAGTCCAGTTCTGGGAACCGTTCCGCCAAGTCTTCATCCTGATAAAAACCAAGATGACTCAGACAGATCAGCACATCAACCTGATCCCGCAATGCTTCGATTTCGCGGGCCGCTGCTTCGAACGGATTTTCAATCGACCAGCCGAGTAAATCATATAATTCATAATACGGCGCCGTCAGTCCAAAAATACCGACTTTCCCCGTCGGTAATTCCTGAATCATACCGGCTTTGGCGAATGGGGCCGACAAGTTCGAGACAAGCACCGGGAACGTCGCATCGCTGTATAGTTCCGCCAGCCAGTCATGTGGAAACGTAATGCCCTCGTTGTTTCCGATCGTGACAGCCGTCGGCGATAATTCGTTTAAGAGATGGGTGTTAATTTTTCCTTGCGTCGCTTCCGTTGCCGGAGCAACCCGGTCGGCATGATCTCCCAAGTCAAAGACGAGGGAGTCATATGTCCGGTGTTCTTTCATAAACGACATATAGCGAGGCCACATATCAAAGTGTGAATGCAGATCGTTATAATGAATGACGTGTAACTTCACGCTTAAGCCTCCTCCAGGTATTAAAACAGTGAAATTTGCCGTGGCGCGAGCGATTCATAATCGAGACCTAAAATCTCGATGAGACGTTTCGCATTCGGTACGGCATCCCCTGCCGAGTTGTTATTAAAGAAAACATACACGTCTTTGGCCTGTTCGGCAAGTGAACGGATATGTAGGGCCAACTCTTGTAATTCTTCTTCTGAATAGCGGTATAGACACCGGACTTTCCGCCAGTCCTCGCTGCTTTGTCCAGGCTTTTTCAGCCATCCGGCGACGTTCCGGCCGTGCAGACGTACAAATGCCGTCTCCTGTGTGACGACCGGGACGAAGGGCACCGATCCGTCTTCCGTCTGCGGCTCGTCACAAATCGTATGAATGAACTGATGCTCGGCCAAGAACCGGAGCGTTCGTTCCTGATAGGCGTCCGAATACCAGGACGGATTCCGAAATTCGATTGCGACGGGGAGGCCGGCAAGCGACTTCCGAATCGTCTGAAGATATTCAAGATGTACTTTGCTGACGTCAAACCACGGTGGCAGTTGGACGAGAATCGCGGCAATCTTGCCGCTTTGCCGCATCGGCTCGATCGAGGCGAGATACTGTTCAAAGATCGGACCAAGTGGATCCTTGTTTTCCCGGTCATGACCGCTCATCGCCCGGTGGACCTTGACGATGAACCGGAAATCATCCGGTGTTTCCGAAACCCACTTCTGATAGTTGCGTTCCGGCTGAATCGCATAATACGTTGAATCGACTTCGACTGCCGGAAAGTGTCCCGCATAAGCGGCGAGCTTCTCTTTCCGATCCTGTGGTGTCGGGTAGAGGCTGTCATGATCGCCCCAACCGGTCACGCCGACATAAATCATCCTGCTCCCTCCGTTCCGTTTTCTCTGCTTATTGTTCATCATAGCATAGCGGAATCGGGAATTTCTTCTTCAAGACTCTTCTCGGAAAACACGTGTGTTTTTCATATAAAAAACAAGCAATTCCTTCCTACTCCTTGAAAAATAAGGAGGAAAAATTGCTTGTTTCATGATTCCACTGAGGGTTATAAGAAGTCGGTTCGCATCCGTTTATACGTCAAAGCGATGCAACCGGAAGCAAAGGTCTGTTGATCTACAAGCTGTAAGGACAACGGTTGCTCAAACAGCGGAAACATTCGTTTCCCTCCACCGAGTAAGACGGGATAGATGACGACATGATAACAGTCCACCAAATCCAAACGGATGGCTTCCGCGGTAAGGGTCGCCCCGCCGATCGCAATCTGTTTACCCGGTGCCTGCTTTAATGCCGCGAGTTCCTCGGCAAGCGGCCGGGTCGCAAGACGGGCATTGCCCTCGACGGCCGTCAACGTTTGCGAGAAGACGACTTTTTCAAGGGCCTGCCATGTTTTCGCATACTCGATGATGATCGGTTCATCTTCCTGATCGGCTGTTTCCCAGTAGTGCATCATCTCATACAGACGACGGCCGTACACATGGGTATCAAATGCTTTTTCATAATCATTGAAGTACTGATGCAGTTCCGCATCCGGTGACGCAAAGGCGATGCTGCCCGACGCATCCTCGATGTAGCCGTCGAGCGAGACTTGAAAGGAATAGACGATATCACGCATGATGACTCCCTCCTTTTTCAATCCTTTACCCGTTTCATCCGGTCATAAAAAAACTCTCTCATCCAGAGATGAGAGAGCAGAAACATTATCCGATTGAACCTTCCATCTCAAACTTGATGAGACGGTTCATTTCGACCGCATATTCCATCGGCAATTCTTTTGTGAACGGCTCGATGAAGCCCATGACGATCATTTCAGTTGCTTCTTCTTGTGAAATCCCGCGGCTCATCAGGTAGAACAATTGCTCTTCCGAGACCTTCGATACTTTCGCTTCGTGTTCAAGCGAAATGTTGTCGTTGAGAATTTCGTTGTACGGAATCGTATCTGATGTCGACTGGTTGTCCATAATCAACGTGTCACATTCGATATTCGAACGTGCGCCGGTTGCTTTACGGCCAAAGTGGACAATCCCACGGTACGTGACTTTCCCACCGTGTTTCGAAATCGATTTCGAGACGATCGTGGACGACGTGTTTGGTGCGAGGTGAATCATTTTCGCGCCTGCGTCCTGGTGTTGTCCTTTACCAGCGATGGCGATTGATAATGTCATACCGCGTGAGCCTTCCCCTTTAAGGATGACGGCAGGGTATTTCATCGTCAATTTCGAACCGATGTTACCATCGACCCATTCCATCGTTGCGCCGGCTTCACAGATTGCACGTTTCGTAACGAGGTTGTAGACGTTGTTTGCCCAGTTTTGGATTGTCGTGTAACGGCAATACGCATTTTTGTTGATGAAGATCTCAACGACCGCCGAGTGAAGCGAGTTCGTTGTGTAGACCGGTGCTGTACATCCTTCGACGTAGTGAACCGATGCTTCTTCGTCAACGATGATCAACGTCCGCTCGAATTGACCCATGTTTTCCGAGTTGATCCGGAAGTAGGCTTGAAGCGGCGTATCCATCTTGACGCCTTTTGGTACATAGATGAACGATCCACCTGACCAAACCGCTGTATTGAGGGCAGCGAATTTGTTGTCTGTCGGCGGGATCAATTTACCGAAGTACTCACGGAATAAATCTTCGTTTTCTTTCAGTGCTGTATCTGTATCTTTGAAGACGATCCCTTGATCTTCCAGCTCGCTCTTCATGTTGTGATAAACGACTTCTGATTCGTACTGTGCCGAAACACCTGCAAGGTATTTTTGCTCAGCTTCCGGGATTCCGAGTTTATCAAACGTACGTTTGATTTCTTCCGGTACTTCATCCCAAGATTTTTCAGCACGTTCTGACGGCTTAACGTAGTACGTGATGTCATCAAAACGAAGATCTGATAGATCGCCGCCCCATGCTGGCATCGATTGTTCGTTGAAAATCTTAAGTGATTTCAGACGGAAATCAAGCATCCATTGCGGTTCTTCCTTCATTTTCGAAATCGTCTCGACAACTTCTGTCGTCAAGCCGCGTCCTGAACGGAAGATCGAGATATCGCGATCGTGGAAACCATATTTATAATCGCCAATTTCAGGCATGTTCTTAGCCATGTTCGTTTCCTCCTCTTACTTACTGACCGAAGTTACTTCCCTTCTTCGACGCCGCGTTCGAGCGCCTTCCAGGCAAGTGTCGCACACTTGATTCGTGCCGGGAATTTTGTCACACCAGACAGTGCTTCGGCATCCCCGAGATCAAATTTCTCATCGTCGTAGTCTTTTCCTTGAACCATCTCGGAAAAGACGTTGGCGAGTTGTAATGCTTCTTCGACTGTTTTTCCTTTGACGGCCTGTGTCATCATCGACGCAGACGCCATACTGATCGAACATCCTTCACCGTCGAACTTCGCATCTTTGACGATATCGTCTTCGATTGCGAGCTGCAGACGGATTGTGTCGCCACATGTCGGATTGTTCATATCGATTGTCACACCACCGTCAATCGCACCACGATTGCGGGGCGTTTTATAGTGGTCCATGATCACTTGACGGTACAAGTGATCGAGATTGTTAAAATCCATGACTGAAATACTCCTTCGTTTGGCGAAGTCCTGTCACTAATGCGTCTACTTCTTCCTTTGTATTATACAGGTAGAAGCTGGCTCGTGCCGTAGAACTGGCTCCAAGCCAGCGCATCAGCGGTTGCGCGCAATGGTGACCGGCACGGACTGCGATTCCTTGCATATCGAGAACCGTCGCGACATCATGCGCGTGGACATCACCGAGATTAAAGGTGACGAGACCAACACGTTCTTCCGGACCGTAAATCGTCAGTCCTTCGATGTCACGCATTTGTGCCATCGCATACTGAGCGAGCTCACGTTCGTGGGCTTCGATGTTACCGAGTCCGACTTGTTCCAAGAAATCAATCGCTGCCGATAAGCCGACTGCGCCTGCAATAATCGGTGTTCCTGCTTCGAACCGGTACGGAGAAGGTTTGAACGTCGACTCTTCCAGCCCGACGTAATCAATCATCTCACCGCCGAATTCAACCGGCTCCATCGCATTGAGCAATGCTTTTTTACCGTACAGGACACCGATGCCGGTCGGTCCGCACATTTTGTGAGCGGAAAACGCGAGGAAATCACAATCGAGATCCGTAACATCAATCTGCTGATGCGGTGCGCTTTGCGCTGCATCGACCACCATGACGGCACCGGCAGCATGGGCGAGTTGCGTGACTTCTTTAATCGGGTTGATCGTTCCAAGGACGTTCGAAACGTGGGCCATTGCCACAATCTTCGTCCGATCCGAAATCTGTTCTTTGACCGCTTCGATCGTTACACGACCGTCTGCCGTCAAATCCACATATTTCAGTTTCGCTTTTTTCTTTTTCGCGACCTGTTGCCACGGAATGAGATTCGCATGGTGTTCCAGGTACGTGACGACAATCTCGTCCCCTTCTTCCACATGCTCCATTCCGTAACTTGAGGCGACGATATTGATCGCTGTCGTCGTCCCGCGGGTAAAGATAATCTCTTCATGGTGTTGCGCCTTGATGAAACGACGTACGTTCTCACGCGCACCTTCGTACGCATCCGTCGCTCGTGTTCCGAGCGTATGGACGCCACGGTGCACATTCGAATGAACCGTCTTGTAGTAGTTCTCAATCGCCTCAATGACGACGAGCGGCTTTTGTGACGAAGCCGCACTATCTAAATAGACGAGTTTCCGGTCATTAACCTGTTGGTCAAGAATCGGAAACTGATTGCGGATGGATGCATCGATTCCCATATTAGTTTACTTTCCCTTCGATCACTTGGACGAGGCGTTCTTTGACAGAGTCAATCGCGAGTTCCGAAACAACCGGTTGTAAGAAACCGTGAACGACGAGGCGTTCTGCTTCTTTGCGTGAAAGACCACGGCTCATCAAGTAGTAGAGTTGAAGTTCATCGACACGACCGACAGATGCCGCGTGTCCTGCCATGACATCATCTTCGTCAATCAAGAGGATCGGGTTTGCGTCTCCCCGTGCCTTTTCAGACAACATGAGGACACGTTCCGTTTGGACACCGTTTGATTTTGAAGCGCCATGGTGAATCATTGATGTTCCGTTAAAGATCGATGTCGCTGAATCTTTCTGAACACCGTGAATCAAGATGAAACCTTCCGAACCTTTACCAAAATGGTCTGTCCGGACGTTGAAGTTTTGTTTTTGCTCGCCACGACCAACCGTTACGGCTTTCGTGTCCGAGAACGAATCATTACCGACGAGGTGTGTTTTCGTTTCCGTGATCGTGTGTCCGTCATTCATGTGACCGAGTGCCCATTCGAGCTTCGCGCCTTGTTTGACGACACCGCGACGGTTCATATACGTCACAGCACCTTTCGCAAGCGTATCGACGCCTCCGAAAAGAACTTTCGCATTGTCTTCGACGAAGACTTCTGTCACGACGTTGACGTTATGGGCTTCTTCGCCGTAAGAGACGAAGTTTTCGATATACGTCAGTTCACTGTCGACATCTGCGATGATGATCGCATGGTGGTACAACGCACCGCCTGTTTGTTCCAGCGTATAGATGGCCTGCATCGGAACAGTCAACTTCAAGCCTTTTGGTACATACAGGAATGTACCGCCGTTCATGAGTGCTGCGTTGAGTGCTGCGAGACGATCTTCGTTGACATTGACGCCTTCTGTCATGAAGTATTTCTCGACGAGCTCCGGATGGTGCTTCATTGCGTCTTCAAGCGTCGTGAAGATGACGCCGTTCGTCGCTTCGCTGTTTTGCGCGTGGACGAGTTGTCCGTTACGCGTGATCAGCATATGGTCACGGTTTTCACCGATCAACGATTCGATATCCGGTGTCAAACCAGTTACCGTTTCGAGATCTGCTGTACCTTCTGTGAAGTTCCAGCCACCGATTTTAATTTTTTCTACTTTTGGCAATGCGAGCGTCGGGGCAAGATCAAGTGCATCTTGACGCTTGGTAATCATCCAAGCCGGTTCCCCTAAGCGAGTCGCACGTTCTGCCACTGCCTCGCGATTTACGGCAAGATTCAGTTCTACAGTCATCATGCTTCCTCCCTCGTCTTACGCTTTTGTTTCGATTTCGACTTCTTCGATGCCGAGTTCTTTTTTAACCCAGTCATAACCTTCTGCTTCGAGACGGTGAGCAAGTTCTTTACCACCAGACATGACGATTTTTCCGCCCATCATGATGTGGATGAAATCAGGCTCGATATAGTTCAAGAGACGTTGATAGTGCGTGATGATCAAGCAGCCGAATTCAGGTGAACGCATTTCGTTCACACCTTTTGCGACAACTTTAAGCGCATCGATATCAAGACCTGAATCGATTTCGTCAAGGATGGCGATCGCTGGTTTCAGCATCGTCATTTGGAGAATTTCATTCCGTTTCTTCTCTCCGCCCGAGAAACCTTCGTTGAGGTAACGGTGTGCCATTTCGCCCGGCATTTCGAGAAGACCCATTTGCGCGTCGAGTTGACGGATGAATTTCATGAGTGAGATTTCATCGCCTTCTTCGCGGCGTGAGTTGATTGCTGAACGCAGGAAGTCTGAGTTCGTCACACCACTGATTTCGCTTGGGTATTGCATTGCAAGGAACATACCTGCTTGCGCACGTTCGTTGACTTCCATTTCGAGGACGTCTTCGCCGTCGAGTGTGACTGATCCTGATGTCACTTCATACGTCGGGTGACCCATCAATGCAGATGCGAGTGTTGATTTACCAGTCCCGTTTGGTCCCATGACCGCGTGGATTTCGCCGCCTTTGATTTCTAAGTTGACGCCTTTCAAGATTTCTTTGCCGTCGATTGCAACGTGTAAATCTTCAATCTTTAAGTGTGAAGCCTTCATGTAGAATCCCTCCATCTATTCATTTCGTGTCTGACGATTCAGTTCACGAGAGTTACTAATTTAGTATCATTCTAATCTTAATGAATCATACCACATTATTCAAGCGTCATCGCTCATGGTTTTTTCTCAAAACCGAGCCTTTTAGTGAGAATGACTTTAAAGTGAGACGACTTCCTTCTCTTCTTCCGGTTTCGTTTGACGATGAACCCGCTGTGACAGTAAGAGCAGTGGTATTCCGAGAACTGTCAAGAGGGCTAAAATACCGAAAATCGGCAGCGGACGTTCCGGTCCAAAATAAAGTAACAATTGTCCGCCGATGACCGGTCCGACCGATTGACCAATCGATGTCAAGCCCATCGCCCCGAAGTAACTTCCCCGTAATTCCGGTGTCGCAAAGCTGTCCGTTAAAATGTCCGTCATCGTAAACATCATCACTTCCCCGCATGTGAAGATGAACATCGCGCCGATCATCAGCCAGACCGTACCGGCCGTTCCCATGACGAATAATCCGACGGCAACGGTCGCAATACCGACCGTGATCGAGACGAGCGGTGATGTCTTGACACCGAACTTCATGATCGGGTACTGAACGACGAGCACGGTGATCGCGTTAATCGTAATCAACAAGGCAAACAGACTCGTTCCCCCGGACAATAAGGTCGTCGTCGTTAAAAACTGCGGCAACGTCGAGTTGAACTGACTGTATCCGAAGACACCGAAGATGATTCCGGCGAGTGCGAACGTAAAGGCGACGTCGGTCTTCAGCAGACGGACCGTTGCCCCGAACGACACCTTTTTCCCGCCGTGACTTTCCGTGATCGGATGACGCCGGAACAGGATGAAAATCGCGACGCCGTAGCCGAAGTAAACGAACGCCGTAATATAGAAGGTAACCGCCGTATTGCCGGCACTGAGCAACAAGGCGATCCCCGGTCCGATCGCAGCTGCAATATTGATGCAGGTGTAACGGATGTTAAAGACGAACAGCCGGTTCTTTTCATCGGTCGTATCACTGATCAACGCCCGGGCGGACGGTTCGAAGATGGACCGGAAAATACCGTTTAAGGCACTCAGGATGAAGAATGCCCAAAAGGTCTCGACCTGGGCCAGTCCGATAAAGACAAGCACAAAACCAAACGTTCCGCTGAGCATCATCGTCCGGCGGCCGTAGCGGTCGGATAATGTCCCGCCGACGAAACTCATGACCAGACTGGCGATGGCCGAGATACTGAGGATCCAGCCGACATCAACCGGACTGAATTTCAGGACGACCGATAAGTAAATCGCAAAAAATGGCATCGTGATGAAGGTTCCGAGCCGGGCGAAAAACGTCCCGAGTAACACGCCGACTGTCAGTGGATGAAGCTGTTTCAAACGTTGCATGGAAATCCCCCTTTCGCACAAAAAAATAATGCATTCTTCCATTATATAGGAAGAATGCATTCATCGAGCAGATTATTTACTGACCGGTACGACCGCACCTTTGTATTCTTTTGTGATCCAGTCCTGGTTCTTTTTCTCGTGGAGAATATCGAGCAATGTTGTGACGCGTTTGTCTTTTTCATCGCCGTCACGCGTGACGATGATGTTGACGTACGGTGAAGACTCATCTTCCAGTGCAATCGTATCTTTCAACGGGTTCAACCCGTTGTCAATCGCATAGTTCGTGTTGATGAGGACCGCGTCGCCTTCGTTGTTTTTGTAAGCTTGCGGTAAGAGTGACGCTTCGATGTTTGTTTTGAACTTGATGTTTTTCGGGTTTTCCGCGATGTCTTTGAGCTGTGCATCGGTTGTTTTACCGTCTTTCAACTTGATCAGTCCTTCGTTTTGAAGGAACGTCAAGACACGTCCGCGTTCAGCGACGTTTGAGCTCGTTAAGATCGTTGCACCTTTTGGCAATTCATCCAAAGACTTGTATTTTTTAGAGTAAACACCAAGCGGTTCGACGTGAACGCCGCCGGCACTCGCGAATTTATAGTCTTTGTTTTCTTTTTCCTGTTGCTCCAGGTACGGCACGTGTTGGAAATAGTTCGCATCGATTTCTTTTTCAGCGAGTGCTTTGTTCGGCAGGACGTAATCCTGGAACTTTTTGATTTCGAGTTTATAGCCTTTTGCTTCATATTCTTTTTGGACGTGCTCGAGAATTTCAGCGTGGGGAACGTTTGACGCTCCGATGACGAGTGTTTTTGAATCGCCACCGCCTGATGAAGATTCTTCTCCACATGCTGCAAGACTGACTGCTAAGACCGATACGGCTGCTGTGCCGACGAATTTTTTCCAAAGTTTCATGAATGATTCCTCCCAAGGTTAAATAAGATAGGTGTTACCGTTTATCGATGGCTTTGACGAGCAGGTCACCGATAATTTGAATGATGAAGACGATGACAAGAATCAACAGTGTCGCGATGACCGTGATGTTATTTTGTGAACGCTGGAATCCTTCGATGAAGGCCATGTCCCCTAGTCCACCACCACCGGCTAACCCGGCCATTGCCGTGTAACCGACGAGTGCGACAAGCGTAACGGTGATTCCTGAGACGATTGCCGGCAAGGCTTCCGGAATCAGGACTTTATAGATGATTTGAAACTTCGTTGCTCCCATCGATTCAGCCGCCTCAATGACACCCTTATCGACTTCACGAAGCGCCAGTTCGACCATCCGGCCGTAAAACGGTGCTGCACCTAGAATTAACGCAGGTAGCGCAGCCGTTGGTCCTAAGAATGATCCAACGATGATTTTCGTGATCGGGATCAACAGGATCAATAGAATGATAAACGGGATCGAACGGAAGATATTGACTAAAAAGCTGAGCACGGAATACAGTGTCCGGTTTTTAAACAATAATTCTTCGTTCGTCGCATATAACAACAGACCGATTGCCAGTCCAAGGACAAACGTTGCAAGTCCCGCAACGGCCGTCATATAGATCGTACTGCCTGTTGCTTCCCAGACCATATCCCAATCTACATCTGCAAAAAATGTACTCATCGGTGATCCACCTCCACTTCAACGTCACTCGCTTGAAGTTTGGCGATGACCACTTGTGCTTCCTCTTCCGAACCGAGCAACTGAATGAACAGCGTTCCGAGTGCCCCGTCCTGCATCTGTCCGACGTTTCCGCCGATGATATTGAATAATAAGTTCGAGTCTTTCATGACTTCGGCCAGGATCGGACTTTCCGCCGTCGAACCGACGAACGTCAGCTGGACGATTTTTCCGGTCGGATAGCGCTCGCGTAATTTCGCAAACGTCAATTCGTTTTCAGATGGTGACGTCAATTGTTTGACGAATTCTTTTGTCATCGCCTGTTTCGGGTGACGGAACACTTCTGCGACCGGTCCCTGTTCGACGATTTTCCCGGCTTCCATGACGGCGACCCGGTGACAGATTTTCTGAATGACATGCATCTCGTGTGTGATCAAGACGATGGTCAGTTTTAATTTTTTGTTGATGTCGACCAACAACTCGAGGATCGAGTCGGTCGTTTTTGGATCCAGCGCACTTGTCGCTTCGTCACAGAGTAAGACGTCCGGATTGGATGCCAGTGCCCGGGCAATCCCGACCCGTTGTTTTTGTCCACCTGACAGTTGCGACGGATAAGCGCCTTCACGTCCGTCGAGTCCGACGAGCTGAATCAGTTCGGCAACCCGTTCTTTACGACGGGCTTTCGGATAACCGCCGAGCTCAAGCGGGAACATGATGTTTTCTTCGACTGTCCGTGACCAAAGCAGATTAAAGTGTTGGAACACCATTGAGACGTTTTTACGGACGCCCCGTAATTCTTTTGGTTTGAGCGCCGTCATTTCGACACCGTCGATTTGAATCGAGCCGCTCGTCGGTGCCTCAAGCATGTTCAGCAAACGAATCAGTGTTGATTTCCCTGCCCCTGAATAACCGATTATTCCAAAAATTTCACCGCGCTCGATTGACAAGTCGACATTGACGACGGCTTCAACCGATCCGCGCTTCGAGCGATAAATCTTTCCTACATCCTGTAAGCGAATCAATACGGTCCCTCCTAAACATAAAAAAAGTGCGCACGTTTTAGAGCAAACGCGCGCACTTTTTCAGTACACAAAACCATTTGCTCTCATCTTGCAGACAATCGTCTGCTGGAATTAGCACCACTTCGGAATAAATTCCGCGGTTGCCGGGTTTCATCGGGCCAGTCCCTCCACCACTCTCGATAAGAGTTATCGGTATTTAGTTATTTTTAATATAATCTGAATATTAGCAGGGGTTATTTTGCTTGTCAAACAGTTTTTTCTGAAACCGGTTGAAGCAGACTGAAAGCACGTGCCAAATCTTCTTTCAAGTCTTCCGCGTCCTCAAGACCGACCGAGATCCGAACGAGACCATCTGTAATTCCGAGTTCTGCGCGACGCTCTGCTGGAATCGACGCATGCGTCATCCGTGCCGGAACGGAAATCAAACTCTCGACCGCTCCAAGACTTTCAGCCAATGTGAAGAAATGTGTCGCTTCGACGAGTTTCTCCGCATTTTCTGCTGAACCGACATCAAAACTGATCATTCCGCCGAAACCGGTCGCCTGTTTCTGTTGTGTCGCGTGACCCGGATGTGATGCCAGTCCCGGATAGAAGATGTTTGAAACGACGTCCTGTTCCTGTAAGAACTGAACGAGATCGTGTGATGTTTCTTCGATTGCATCCATCCGGATACCAAGCGTCCGTAATCCACGGACGAGCAGGAAGCTGTCCTGCGGTCCAAGAATACCGCCGGTCGAGTTCTGGATGAAGTGAAGATCTTCTCCGAGCTCGTCGCTGTTGACAACGACAAGTCCGGCGACGACGTCCGAATGACCGCCGATGTATTTTGTCGCGCTGTGCAGCACGATATCTGCGCCGAGAGCGAGTGGTTGTTGCAAGTAAGGTGTCGCGAATGTGTTATCGACGACGAGTTTCAAGTTGTTGCGTTTCGCGATCTCAGCAACTGCTGCGATATCTGTAACTTTCAACAACGGGTTCGTCGGTGTTTCGACATACAGCATCTTCGTGTTGTCTTGCACCGCAGCTTCCGTCGCCGCGAGATCCGTCGTATCGACGAACGTCACTTGGATGTTGAACTTCGGTAAGACACGCTGCATCAAACGGAATGTCCCGCCGTAGACGTCATCTGTCATGACGATGTGGTCGCCTGATTCGAGCAGGTTGAACACCGCGTGAATCGCTGCCATCCCTGATCCGAAGGCAAAACCGCGTGCACCGCCTTCAAGATCGGCAATCAGACGTTCGATGCTCGTCCGTGTCGGGTTCGCTGTCCGGGAATACTCATATCCTTCTTTTAACTGACCAATTTTTTCCTGTTTGTAGGTACTTGTCTGATAAATCGGGGGTGTAACGGCACCTGTTGCTCGATCGACGCCTGTTCCTCCATGAATCAATGCTGTCTTTTTACGCATGTGTCTCGTCCACCTTTTCAAAGATTTGTTGGCTTAAATACCGTTCGGCACTGTCCGCAAAGACGGTGACGATGGTACTGCCGGGAAAACGATGTGCCAGATCAAGTGCTGCAACGAGTGCCGCGCCGGCCGAACTGCCGACGAGCAATCCTTCACGGGCCGCCAGTTCATGGACTTTCGTAAAAGCGTCATGATCGGAAATCGTATGAATTTCATCCACTAAGTCACGGGAAACGAGACTTGGCCATTTGGCCGTCCCGATGCCTTCCGTCTTATGCGGTCCGGCTGGTCCCCCGTTGAGGACCGATCCTTCCGGTTCAACGATTGCACCTTTTGTCCCGAGACGTTCTTTTAAATACGCCGCTGTTCCGGCAAACGTTCCACCTGAACCGCATCCAGCAACGAACCAATCAATCTGATCCAGCTCCGCCATCAGCTCAGGACCAAGTGTCCGCTGATACGTAACCGGATTTTCTTCGTTTTCGAATTGAAGCGGGACATAGCTGTTCGGAATCGTTTGTCCCAGTTCTTTTGCTTTATCAATTGCGCCTTGCATATCGAGTTCAGTTGGTGTGTTGACGACAGTCGCGCCGAGTGCTCGCATCAACGTCTGTTTCTCCTGGCTGAACTTTTCCGGAACGACACAGATGACTTGAAGGTCATATTTTTTAGCGGCGAGCGCCAAACCGATGCCGGTGTTGCCGGCAGTCGGTTCGATGATCGTTCCGCCTCGTGTCACATATCCCTGTTCGATCGCGGCATCAACGAGTTGAATGCCCAGGCGGTCTTTGACGCTGCCCCCAGGGTTCATCCATTCGAGCTTCGCCAAAATCCGCGTACCAGCAGGCAAATCGAATGAAGTAATCTCGTAGAGCGGCGTATTTCCGACGAGGTCGCGGACTGATTTCGCGATCATCCGAAGACGATGTCCCATTCATCACGACCGGCAAGCATTTTCTCGGCATAGTGCTTCGCTCCTTTAAGGTCGTGGGCGCTTGCAAATCCGCATTGGACTTCGTTTTGCGCTGGAATTTCTTCTGCTGCTAAGACGTCTTTTAATGTTTTCTCAACGAGTTCGCTCATTTTTTCGACCGAATCGAAGTTCATCATCGCCATGTAGAAACCTGTTTGGCATCCCATCGGCGACACATCGATGACGTCATCCGAGTAATTGCGGATATTTTCAGCGAGTAAGTGCTCGAGTGTGTGCATCGCACGCATCGGCATTTGTTCCACGTTCGGTTGTGTGAAGCGGATGTCGTATTTGACGACTTGATCGACTTTACCGTCTTTGTAACCGGCGACGCGGATATAAGGTGCTTTGACTTTCGTATGGTCCAGGTTAAAGCTTTCTACGTTCATTTTTTTGAGTGTCATGATTTATTCCCCCATTTTCTCGGCTTCTACGAGCCAGACGAAGTGATTGTATTGTGTAAATGAAACATCGAATCCGCGCGATGCAAAAATCTGTTCCATCACCGGAATCAGTGGATAAAACTCGCGTTCCAAATCTTCTGCGAGTCCGTTAAACCCTTGGGCTTTCGCTTCAGCGATTGTCTGCAAACGCGCTTCTTCCGACACGAACATCGTATCGGCATAGACGATTTTTCCGTCATGCGGCAAAATCTTCGCCATCAAATCAACGGCTTCTCCCTTTTCCTCATCCGTCAGATGATGAAACGCATAGGTCGAAACAAAGCTTTTCGCATGGTCCGCCGTAAACGACAGGAAGTGTCCGTCCTGCACCGGAAGTTCCGGAATCTTGTTGATGAGAATATCCCGCATCTCTGGACTCGGTTCAACGGCAAGAACATGATCATGTCGCTCCAGCAACCGCTGTGTCAGGTTGCCGGTTCCGGCCCCGAACTCAACGACCGGTGAGACAGCTTTCGTTGCGACGGTATCCAATATTTCTTCATAACGACGAAAGACTTCTTTGTACTCCGGATCATGCCCCGTTACTGTGTCGTCGTATGTTGACGCCCACTCTGTAAAAACATCCATAAAACGTACTGTCATGCCTGTTCGTCCTCCGTATCTCTCTTTTAATTCCGACTAATCGGATATGAATTAAAGTAATTTACCTTAATCGCATTGTAGCAGGGAGATTTCCGAATGGCAAGACGACTGCTTTAAATTTTTTGGAAAACAAAAAAAAGGCGTTGCCGGAGAACCGGCAACACGAATAATGTGGTTAGAAATGCCACGAAGGAAAACCCAGCTCTGACACGAACTTCTTCGTTCGTCGTATCAGAGGACGGCGCCTTTTCGACATATCAGTTGAACTGGACTCCCATGACAGATCTCCTGCTCGAATCCCGAATTGTTTCCTTGCGCCGCTTCGTCTTTGGGGGACGACTTAAGGGGAGACAACCAAACAATGGAGGATTTTTTTGAACGGTTCTGGAATGAAAAGCAACAGCCAACTCATATCTCTGCCAGACTTCCTATAAAAGCATTTCTAGAAGTTGATATGAATATACCATTCATAATTTAGCATTGTCAATGAATTATTGTAAATATTCCGACAATTTAGCGTAAAGAGAAATCTCGGATGGATTTCCCTTCTTACTCAGCACAAAATGTAAAGACATTTTGAACCGATTGAAACGCATAAAGCCTTGACACGACTTGATTATCCTCGATTTTCAATAAGGCCGGCACACTCATGACCTGCGCCTGCTCTAAAAATTCCGGAATAAAGTTTCCGTTTGCCTGCATGATCCATTCTTCGTCTTTTGTCGCTTCGACGACCGCAAGCATACGGCTGGCGATGGCGCACGTCCCACACATCGGTGCATAGACATACAAAAAACCGTTTTCCGGGACCTGTGTGACTTCTTTCATCCGTTCCATTCCCCCTCTGTTTTGTCTTATCTTGTGCCAGTATACAGAAAAAAAGACGACGAGGAAACGATAGCGTTTCCTTGCCGCCTTTTCGGTAAGTATTACTCGTTGATCATCGATTTGTAAGCAGCTGCATCCATCAACGCTTCTACTTGGGCATCATCTTCGATCTCGATATCGACCATCCATGCACCTTCGAATGGTGATTCGTTGACGAGTTCCGGGGAATCAGAAAGTGACTCATTGATGGCAACGACTTTTCCTGAAATCGGTGCGTACAATTCAGATACCGTTTTGACCGATTCAACTGAACCAAACGGCTCGTTGGCAGAAATCGTATCGCCGACTTCCGGTAATTCCACGAAGACGATATCGCCAAGTTCGTGTTGCGCGAAATCCGTAATCCCGATTCGTGCCTTGTTTCCTGTTACTTCGACCCATTCATGCTCTTCCGAATAACGTAGATTGTCTTTGACTTGACTCATTTGCGATTCCCCCTGTGATCTATAGTGGACTAACGCCTTCAGTATACCAAATGAACTAGCCTTCTTAATACCATTTTCCTTGATAGAGTTCTTCTTTGAAACCGATGGTCACGTCTTGCCCGTCCGTGACGATCGGACGCTTCAGCAACATCCCGTCACTTGCGAGCAATTCGTATTGCTCCTGTTCGGAAAGTTCCGGTAAACGGTCCTTGATCCCTTGCGACCGGTACGACTGGCCACTCGTGTTAAAAAACTTCTTTAGCGGTTCGCCGCTCTTTTGATGCAGTTCCCGAATTGTTTCGGCACTCGGTGTCTCGTCGACGATATGCTTGTAGTCGACTTCGACCCCGTTCGTTTCCAGTGCTTTTTTTGCTTTGACACACGTACTGCATTTTGGATAACCGTACATTGTTACCATTTTCTCATCACCTCTGACTTCAGATTAGCAGATGCATCAGTTGCGTTTCAAGCGCGCCAATGCCGCATCGATTTGATCTTGATGGTGGTGGTCATGAGCGATGAAGGATTCGACGAACGCTTTCGGCTGAAAGGTCCCTCCATACGTCCGCTCATATTGTTCGTCCGTCAGCCGGTCGAGGAGTGTGACCAGTTCCCGGCGGACACCGATGGCTTTTTTCAATAAGGCGAGAGCATCGATATGATGGGCATATTCGACCGCCAGGCGGTTGAACTCATCATAGTCGGTTTGAACAAGCGTCAATCGTTCATCCGGTAACTTCGAGACGGCATGATCGAGATAATACCGGTCCCACAGAAACAGATGACTGACACATTCCTGAACGGTCCATTTATCGACGGCAAGCGGTAATTCCCATTCTTCCCCGGAAAGCCGTTCGAGTGATTTGTAATAGTCGATGGCAAACTGGAGTTCTGTCAATTCGTGTCGCATGTTTGCTACCTCCTTCAATGAAAAAATTCGCCCTTACAGAGATTTTCCCTGCAAAGGCGAATCAGTAAACCTGACTTAGACCGTATATTTATTTGATTCGATCAAACGTTTCGCAATCTGGCGTTTCGTTCCGATCGAATTAATCGGTTGGTATCGGCTGAACTTTTTCAATGCCGACAGCAGCATCCGGAGTTCATCTCCGCTTGCAGCAGCATAAAGCGTTTCTTTCGCGTCACGCTCGACGCCTTCGAACGCTTGTTGTGCGAAGACTTCCGTATAACGGATTTTCAATTCGTTTTTCTCGACGCCTTTCGTGGCAATCGCTTTTTCCGTCCGGACGATTGCTGACTCAAGCGCATAAATCGCACTCATGATGTCGGCTGTGTTCGCAAGGATTTCCTGCTCGCCTTGGAGCTTGTCCTGATATTTCTGGACCGCTGTTCCGGCCGTCAACAGGAAGATTTTTTTCATCATCGCGAGCAGATGACGTTCACGGTCAAGCGGCTCCGATCCGACTTCCGTCGGCATGAAGCTCATCACTTCATTTTGCAGACGTTGTGCTTCTGCGAGCAGCGGCAAGTCGCCTTTCATCGCTTTCTTCAGCAATGTGCCCGGTACAAGCAGACGGTTGATTTCGTTTGTTCCTTCAAAGATTCGGTTGATTCGCGAATCACGGTACATGTTCTCGACTTCGTATTCGGCCATGAAGCCGTAACCGCCGTGAATCTGGACTGCTTCATCGATGACGTAATCAAATGTCTCGGATGCAAAGACTTTATTCATCGAGCATTCGATGGCGTATTCGGCGATTGCATCCGCAATTTTCTTGCCGTCTTTGCTTTCTTCGTCCGACAACTGATCGAGGCTGTCCTGGAACAGACCGCCTGTCCGGTAAACCGAACTTTCCATCGCATACGTCTGCGCTGCCATCGTTGCCAGTTTTTCCTGGATCAACGGGAACGAACTGATTGGTGTCTTGAACTGCTTGCGTTCGTTCGAATACTGGACGGCGAGATCAATCGCCCGTTTTGATGATCCGACCGCACCGACCGCAAGTTTGTAACGACCGACGTTGAGGATATTGAAGGCGATGACGTGACCACGGCCGATTTCTCCGAGGACGTTATCAACAGGTACTTCCGCGTCTTCAAGAATCAATGTCCGCGTCGACGATCCTTTGATTCCCATCTTCTGTTCTTCGAGTCCTGTCGAGACACCCGGATACGAACCTTCGACGAGGAAAGCCGTGAATTTGTCACCGTCGATTTTCGCGTAGACGACAAACAGACTGGCGAAACCGGCATTCGTGATCCATTGTTTTTCTCCGTTTAGGATGTAGTGCGTGCCGGCTTCATTCAAGACTGCCGTTGTCTTCGCACCGAGGGCATCCGACCCTGAGCCCGGTTCTGTCAACGCGTAAGACGCAATCCATTCACCAGACGACAGTTTCGGCAGGTACTTATGCTTTTGTTCTTCGTTCCCGAAGAAGACGATCGGCAACGAACCGATCCCGACGTGAGCACCATAACTGAGGGCAAACGAGCGACCGCGGGCAAACTTCTCCGTGATGATCGAAGACGAAATTTTATCCATCTGATAGCCGCCGTATGCTTCCGGGACATCAGCACCGAGCAAACCGAGCTCGCCTGCTTCGCGCAGGAGACCGACCGACAATTCGAACTCATGTTTTTCGATCCGGTCGAGGACTGGAACGACACGGTCTTCGACGAATTTCGCCGTCATGTCACCAACCATTTTGTGTTCTTCTGAAAAATCTTCCGGTGTAAAGAGACGATCCGCCTGCAACTCATCCAGTACAAAACTTCCACCTTTAATCAATTCGTTTGTCGTTTGGCTCATTGTCCTGTTCCTCCTTCAACTAGTTCGAATACACCGGCTGCACCCATGCCGCCGCCGATACACATCGAGACGACACCATATTGGACGTTCCGTCGTTTCATTTCATGCAAGAGTGTTAATGTCAGTTTCGTTCCGGTACACCCGAGCGGATGACCAAGCGCAATCGCGCCGCCGTTGACGTTGACGATATCTTCGTTCAGACCGAGTTCCCGGATGACACCGAGCGATTGGGACGCGAAGGCTTCGTTCAATTCGATTAATCCGACGTCTTCGAGCGTGATGCCGGCGAGTTCAAGTGCCTTTGGAATCGCGACGACCGGTCCGATTCCCATGACTTCCGGACGAACACCGCCGACGGCAAACGATTTGAATTTCCCGAGAATCGGCAGGCCCTGGCGTTCTGCTTCTTCGCGCTCCATGATCAAGACGGCGGCTGCACCGTCTGATGTCTGAGACGAGTTCCCCGCTGTGACACTGCCGCCGAGGCGGAAGGCCGGACGGAGCTTGGCGAGACCTTCCGGTGATGAATCGGCGCGTACACCTTCGTCATGTTCGACGACCCACGTCTTTTCTTCAATCTTCAACTCATCATTGACGAACTGTTCCGTGACCGTCACCGGCACGATTTCATCGGCGAATTTGCCGGACGCAATTGCAGCGGCTGCTTTTTGATGGCTTTTCAGTGCAAAGGCATCTTGATCTTCGCGTGAGACTTGATAGGTCGAAGCGACTTGTTCTGCCGTATGTCCCATGCTCATATAATATTCCGGTTCTGTTTCGACGATTGACGGATTCGGTCGAACGACGTGCCCCGGCATCGGCACCTGGCTCATGGATTCGAGTCCGCCGGCGATGACGGCCGTTGCTTGACCCGTCATGATTTTCATCGAGGCATCGGCAATCGACTGTAAGCCACTTGAGCAATACCGGTTGATCGTGATTGCCGGTACTTCGTGCGACAGTCCCCCGAGGACCGACGCGTAACGGGCGATGTTCATCCCCTGCTCCGCTTCCGGTAAAGCACATCCGAGAATGACATCATCGATTGCTCCCGTGTAGTTCGCGCGTTTCAACGTTTCCTTGATGGCGATGCCTGCGAGTTCATCAGAACGCATTGATTTAAATGATCCTTTTTTTGCTTTGCCGACCGGTGTTCGTGCACCGGCGACGATTACTGCTTCCTTCATTCGAATCCCCCCAGTCATCAGTTACGAAGCGGCTTGCCTTTGACAAGCATATGTTGCATCCGTTGTTGTGTTTTCAGTTCACCGATCAAGCTCAAGAAGGCTTCCCGTTCGATATCGAGCATGTACTGCTCATCGACGTGTGTGCCAAACGAGACGTTCCCACCGGCAATGACGTGTGCGAGTTTGCTGGCAATTTTTAAATCGTGTTCCGAGATATAACCGCCGTAGAACATTTCACGGGTCGCGAGTTCAAGCGTCGCTTTCCCGGCGCGGCCGACGACCGGAATCTTCGCGTGGGCCGGTGCCGTATAACCGGTCCGGTCGAGCTCAAGGACCAGTTGTTTTGCATCAAACGTCAGGTGGTCACGATTCATCGAAATCTGATCGACGGTCCGGACATAACCGAGGTCCCGTGCCTCGAAAGCCGATTTCGAGACTTTCGCCATCGCGACGTTCTCAAACGTCTTCTGCGCGGCTTTTTCGATGTTGACGAGTCCGTCCGGTGTATTCTCAAGCAGACGACGATACGTGTTGACGTTCCCGCCGCCTCCCGGAATCAGACCAACACCGACTTCGACGAGTCCCATATACGTTTCAAGACCGGCCTGCAAACGGGCTGCCGGAAGTGAAATTTCCGTTCCGCCGCCGAGTGTCATCCCTTGTGGGGCAACGACGATCGGACGCGACGCGTAACGGATTTTTTGAATCGACTGCTGGAACTTGTTGATGATCCAGTCGAGTTCGAACCAGTTCTCATCTTCCGCTTCCATCAGCATCATCGCCAGGTTCGCCCCGACACAGAAGTTTTTGCCGTCGTTGGCGATGACAAGACCCCGGTGATTTTTTTCAACAAGATCAATCGACTGTTCGATCATCTGCATGATGTCGACGCCGATTGCGTTACTCTTCGACGTGAATTCAAGGACTGCGACATCATCTCCGAGATCAAGCAGACGGGCACCGTTGTTTTCAAGCAAGACGCCGTTTGATTTGCGGACGTCGCGTAAGCGGATTTCTTTCGGATTGACGGCACTGCCGACGTATTTTTGCGTCTTGGCATCGTAAAACTCGCCGTCTTCGTTATAGAAGCTCGTGACGCCGGCTGCCAGCATTTCATCGACCCAGGCCGGGACGTCATAGCCGTCCTGTTTCATCTTCGCGACCGTCTTCTCGACACCGAGTGCATCCCATGTCTCGAACGGTCCCATCTTCCAGCCGAAGCCCCATTTCATCGCTTCGTCAATCGCTTTGATGTCGTCTGCAATCTTGTGTGTCAATTGCGCCGAGTAGAGCAATGTTTTCGCATGGATCGGCCACAGTAAGGCACCGACACGGTCTTTTGCAAAGACGACAGCCTTCAGTTTATTTTTTGCGCCCGGAAGAGCTTTTGCCTGACCGATCGACGGTTCAGTAAGCGCTTTCTTTTCGACGTATTCAAAAGTCGTTAGATCGAGTTCGAGAATCTGCTTGCCGGCTTTTTTATAGAAGCCTTGACCCGACTTCGCCCCGAGTGACCCTTCGTCAACCAATCTTTTCATTTCCGCCGGTACGGCAAATGTTTCTTTTTCCGCTCCGTCCGGTAACAGGTCATAGACGTTGTTCGCGACGTGAACGAATGTGTCGATTCCGACGACATCAAGCGTCCGGAATGTCGCTGAGCTTGGACGACCGAGCAATGGTCCAGTGACGGAATCGACCTCCCCGATCGAATAGCCGCCTTTTTTCATCTCATCCATCGTGACGAGCAGACCGTATGTCCCGATCCGGTTCCCGATGAAGTTTGGTGTGTCCTTTGCGATGACGACCCCTTTACCGAGACGCTCTTCGGCAAACTGTTTCATGAACTGGACAACTTCCGGATTCGTGTCGCGTGTCGGAATCAGTTCAAGCAGCTTCAAGTAACGCGGCGGGTTAAAGAAGTGCGTGCCGAGGAACCGGGCGTTAAACGAGTCCGACCGTCCTTCTCGCATCGCTTCAATCGAAATCCCTGACGTGTTGGAACTGACGATCGCATCTTCGCGTAAAAACGGTTCGATCGTCGCAAACAACTGTTGTTTAACGTCAAGCCGTTCGACGATGACTTCAATCACCCAGTCGGCTTCTTTGAGACGGTCGAGATCGTCTTCAAGATTTCCGACTTCAATCAAATCAATCAATTGTTTTGAAGCGAGTGGTGCCGGATTTTGTTTCAGCAGCTTTTGCCGGTTGTCGCGGGCAATCCGTGAGCGGACTGCCGCATCTTCCAGCGTCAATCCTTGTTTCGTTTCCTGCGCCGTTAATTCTTTTGGTACGATATCAAGCATCAATGTCCGGATTCCCGCGTTCGCAAGGTGTGCGGCAATTCCTGCCCCCATGACCCCTGAACCGATAATGACGGCGAATTGAATATGTTTCGTCGTGTGTACTGTGGTCGGCTGACCGATTTGACTCGCCATGATAGACCCCCTGATTCGTAATTGAATGAACAACCATTCATTATTCTGACAAAAAAAGAAGCCGTCCGTTTTTCCACTGCTTCCTTCTACATCTCCATCATAAATGAATTATCATTCAGTAGCAATAAAAATTCAGCTTTTGGTCAAATTTTCCTGTTACACTGAAATCAAAAGGGGGAGTTCTCATGAAATCGACGGAACAATTATGGGATCAAAAAGCGACCGACTGGGCGGAACGATCGGAGATGATGTGGACGACAGGCAGCCGGAAAACAATCATTCCGTTTCTGAAGTCCGTCATTACGTCCGGTAGATTACTCGACTTAGGATGCGGCGACGGTACAGCCTGCCGGCTGCTCGCGGACGCATTTCAGGTGACAGGTCTTGATTTATCGGAAGAGATGATACGAATCGCCCGTGACAAATCACCGGCACTCGATTTCGTCGTCGGAACCGGTGAAGCATTACCGTTTGCGGATGATACGTTTGACGTCGTCCTTGCCGTGAATTCACTCGAGTGGTCGACGCGTCCCGTCACGGTCCTAAAAGAAATCAGCAGGGTCGCCCCGCTCGTCGTCATCAGTCTGCTTGGACCGACGGCAGCACCACGGGCATTGTCCTACCGTCGCCTGCACGGGGAAGAGGCACCGATGGGCAATACGATGATGCCGTGGGAACTCGTCCAACTGGCAGACGAACTCGGATGGACGTTGCTTGACGAAGCCGTCATTCAAAAGGAAGGTGCCGTCATGACCGGTCACCGGTTGCTCGATCAGGCCCATGCGTTTTCCTGTTTGTTTGCGTTTCGGACGCGGTAAGTGGATTGAGTGCTGAAGAACCACAAAATCATAAGTTCTAAAACAGACGTATGTCCACCCGCTTTTCTCGGGCGGGACGCAAGCTTCCTTTTCCCGTAGAAGTCGGATGGACACGTCTGTTTTTCGTTTACTGATAGCGTTGATGGATTTGAAACAGCAAGTGTTCAATCAGTTCCGGGAGCGTAGACGTCTTGTCTTGCCATTTCACCCGAAAGTACAGTGTCCGTAGCAATTGTTTTGTGTTGCGGAGCACAGTAAATCGTTCGTCGCTCCAATTCACCGGTAGATCAAGCAAGGCTCGGACTGATGTCTCAATCGTCTTAAACAAGATTTCGTCTGTCATTCCTCGTTCTCTTGCCGCTAACCAAGCTGTGATGACGCGTTCCTGTTCTTCATCGATAAAAACATAATCCGGTGTCATCAAAATCTCGATAAACTTTGCAATCACTGCTTGCTCATTTCTGATCTGACACTGAGGATGCTTGAACCAAGCGTCGTAGACATCGGCAATATGGGCAATACTATGTGCCCAACCATAGCCAGGAACAAATCCTCTAAAATCGATTTCGTTGCTTAGATATTCCAATAATTGATTAGAGATCTGTTCGTATGTCTGCTCCTCCAGTTGTGGATGCGCAGCGTCTGTTTCGAGTACTACTGCAAGAAGCAATGCTGAAAACGAACGGGTAAAGACTGCTGTATCATCAGAAGTCTTCATTTTATAAAACAAGCCGTCCGGACTGAGTACAAACGAGACAATTCGTTTAGCAGACGTCACCGTCAACTCTCCTGACATAACCCATTCCGCAAGCCGTGAAAAAATCAGTTCATCCCGAAGGACCGGATCCAAACTGCCGATATGGTACAACATCTGTTCCAGCAATTCCTTCGTAATTACTGTGTTCTCTTGTTGCAGCTGCACTTTCAACTGCTGTTCCGTTACCTCCATGACCATACCTCCTATGTAGTATATGTAGTATTTGCTTCCCGTGACTCCTATGGGGAAAAGAGCAGCGACTTGCGTCTCGCCCGAGGGAAGGACGAAATCTTTCAATCTGTTATCCAAAAAGCACAAAAAAGATGGAACCATGAAGGCCCCATCTTTCACTTCTCTATTATTCGTTATTATCCTTTAACCATTCCTTTAAGGACAAACGCCACGTTCGCCGGACGTTCTGCTAAACGGCGCATGAAGTAGCCGTACCAGTCACGACCATACGGGACGTAGACACGGACTTTATAGCCAAGCTTCACGAGCTCGAGCTGACGTTCGACGCGGATGCCGTACAGCATCTGGAATTCGAACTTGTCGTTGCCGATGCCGTTTTCTTTCGCATAACGGATGATTTGTTCAATCATCGCGTCGTCATGCGTTGCGACCGCGGCATAGTTACCGAGTGAGAGTTGCAGTTTGACGAGCTTGATGTAGTTATGGTCAACATCCTCTTTTTCTGGGAAGGCAACCGTTGCCGGCTCTTTATACGCGCCTTTGACAATCCGTAAGTTCGTCTCGAATCGTCCGACACGTTTGATGTCGTCTTCCGAACGGTACAGATACGACTGGATGACCGTTCCGATGTTATCGAAGGATTGACGCAATTCTTCAAACAATTGGATCGTTTTTTCACAACGCGGCTCGTCTTCCATATCGATTGTGACGAAGACACCGACTTCTTTCGCCCGTGTCAAAATTCGTTCCATGTTCGAGCGAATCAATTCGTCCGAGATATCAAGACCAAGTGACGTCAGTTTCAGTGAAAGTTGCGAGTCTAATTTCTCTTCCGCAATCATTTCCACTGCACGAATACATTCCTGCGTCATCATTTCCGCTTCCGCAACCGTCGAGATGAACTCACCGAGGTGATCCATCGTGACGCATAATCCCTTGGAGTTCAAATCCTGAATTGCCCGTTTTGAAGCTTCAAGTGAGTCCCCTGCCACAAAGCGCCCTGCGCCGAACTTCAGGCCGTACCGTTTTGCCAGACCATTCAATGTCTTATTTTGCGATAAGAAGATAAAACCATCCCGTAATACTCGTTCCATCACTCATTACTCCCCCTAAATAAATGCTAGGCTGTTTTACCGTGTCGGTTCACATCTCTGCATTCATATTATGACATAAAGCGCTTACATGTGCTCGTTGTTTTGTTTTTTCCGTAACATCCGTTGTGCAAAAAAACCGACGGTAAAAAATAAGAGATATAAGAAGATGGCAAAGAAAAACTGCCAGGAAAACGGATCCCGGAGACTCGCACCGATATTGTTGTAAACAAAGGCACCAGGAATGATCCCAAGGTAACTGGCGAGTGCAAACTGCCGGAATTTAATTTTCGATAAACCCGACGCGTAACTGATCGCGTCAAACGGAAACAGCGGAATCAGCCGGACGATCAAAACGACGACAAATCCATTCGTCGCAATCCGTTCGTCGAGCGCTGTTAATTTACCGGTACCGATGATTTTTTCAATCCCGCGCCGACCGAGCAGGCGGGCAATCCAAAAGCTGAGCAGGCTGCCGGTTCCGGCGCCGATGACATCGAGAATCGTCCCGACCCACGGACCATAGGTATAACCGCCAAAAACTGTCAGCAAGCTTGCCGGGAAAAAGACGAGCGGACGGATCGTATAAGCCAATATGTACAGCAACATGCCGAAAGCGCCCTGCTGGCGAATCCAGTCCGATAGTGCTTGGATATCAAACTGCTCCATCATTCCCGAAAAACGGAAATAGAGGAGCAGTCCAAGTCCAATCAGCATGTAGAGTGTAAACGGGAGCCAGTCCCGCAACTTGAGATTCTTCAAGAGATCGGTGCCGACGCCGGTGCGACGTAATAGAAAATCGATAAGAAAATCAAGACGCTGCCGGCGAGCACGAACAGATGCCAAATCGCATGATTGTAAGGCAAGCGTGCCCAGACATAAAAGATGACACCAAGTGAATAGGCGAGTCCGCCGCCCAGCAGGAGAAGGAATCCTTGTAAACCAAGCGCTTCATACATCGGTTTGATGGCGAATATACAACACCAGCCGAGAATCAGATACGAGGCGTTCGAAATCCAAACGTGTTTTCCGGTCGAATACAGTTTCCAGATGATCCCGAGTATCCCGACTCCCCAGACGATCCCGAGCAACGTCCACCCGAGCGGTCCGCGCAACGTGATCAAGGCGAACGGCGTGTAGCTCCCGGCAATCAATAAGTAGATTCCTGCATGATCAAGGATTTGTAAGACTTTATTGGCACGCGTATGCATGAGTGAATGCATCAACGTCGAGAACAGGTAGAGTAAAATCATTGTCGCACCAAAGATGCTGACGGCAGTGACGTTCCAGGCACTGCCCGACTTCGTCGCCTGCAGGATCAGTAAGACCAGGGCGACGATACTGAAGATGACACCCAGTCCGTGCGTGATGGCACTAGCCACTTCTTCTTTCAACGAGTCACCTTTCGCAAGCAACTCTTCAATCGTTTCTTTTGATTGTTCTTTGATCGTTTTCGTAATTTCTTTTTTAGAAATCAAGACGACACCTACTTTCTGGACAAACAGACTATGCTCTTGATTATACGCCCGCTTTCTACTAAATGCCTATCAAAATGTTCTGACGATTTGATGACATTATAATCAGTCTTTTCCCCGTTTACAGTAAAAAAACTCTGCATCCCGTTTGAGGAATGCAAAGTCATGGATTACCACTGTTCGATATCCGGTCGATCCTTGAACGTCGACTTTGTCCCGTGGCGTTCGTTCAAGACGACTTCGACGTCCGTAAACGAAACACCCCGATCAGCAAGCAACACCGTCAGATGATACAGCAAATCCGCTGTCTCTTCCGCGAGGGTATCGTCGCCTGCAAGAACGACTTCAAAGGCCTCTTCGCCAAACTTCTTGGCGATTTTTTCCCGCCCGGCTTTAACCAGGTAGTTCGTATAGGACGCCTCATCTTGTGACGCGATTTTTTCTTTTACCGTGCGTTCAAGTTCATGTAGCATGCGGCACCTCCACTTCTGTATAGAAACAGGTCCGGTTGCCGGTATGGCACGTCGGTCCGTTCGCTTTGACAGTGATCAACAGACTGTCCTGATCGCAGTCGATCCACATACGGCGTAGTTCAAGCGTATGTCCGCTCGTCTCGCCCTTCGTCCAAAGCCGGTTTTTCGTCCGCGAGAAAAACGTGACGAGTCCGGTCGCAAGCGTCTTGTCGTAAGCCGCCTGATCCATAAAGCCGACCATCAAAACATCGTTTGTCATCTCATCTAAAATCACGGCTGCGACAAGTCCCTTCGAAAAATTCAATTCGATCATCGGACGTCGACTCCTCTCGCCTTCAAGTAGTCTTTTGTCTCCGGCATCGTATAGGTCGCTTCGTGGAAAATCGATGCTGCCAGTGCCGCATCGGCTCCCGCTTCGAGACCTTCCGCCAAGTGTTCGAGTGTCCCGACCCCACCGGAGGCGATCAACGGCACATTGACGACTTCGCGTAAACGTTGAATCAATTCCAGATCGTAGCCGTCTTTTGTTCCGTCTGCATCCATCGACGTGACGAGCAGTTCACCGGCTCCAAGCGATACGGCTTCCTTCGCCCATTCGATCGCATCCCGTCCAACGGCTTGTGTCCCACCGTGCGAGAAGACGCCCCATGAGTCACCGGTCCGCTTGGCATCGATCGCGACGACCGTCGCCTGAACACCAAACAAGCGGCTAATGTCTTGAATCAGTTGCGGGTTCTGTAACGCCGACGAATTGAGGGAGACTTTATCGGCACCGGCACGGATCAAACGTTTCGCGTCTTCCAGTGTCTTGATGCCGCCGCCGACCGTAAATGGCATGTAGATGACTTCCGCCACCCGCTCGACGATATCGAGCATCGTGTCGCGTCCTTCCTGCGTTGCCGAGATATCAAGTAACACCAGCTCATCGGCACCTTGTTCGTAATAGTATTTCGCGACGGCGACGGGATCTCCGAGGTCACGCAGATTTTGAAACTTCACGCCTTTGACGACGCGCCCCTCCTTGACATCGAGGCAAGGAATGATCCGTTTCATCAACATACGCGAAGCACCTCTTTCAATGACAACGAACCGTCGAGCAAGGCACGGCCGATGACGGCACCGTCCATCCCGATCTCTTTTAAGCGGGCGACGTCTTCGACAGTCGTCACACCACCGGACGCAATCAGTTCAACGCCGTCCCGTTTTAAGCGGTCGAGTCCGTCGACATCCGGTCCCTGCATCATCCCATCACGGGAGATGTCCGTGTATAAAAAGGTCTTAATGCCTTTTTGAATCAAGTGTTCGATCGCCCGTTCGAGCGTCCAGTCACTCGCTTCGAGCCAGCCGCGTGTCTGGACGATGCCGTCTTTGGCATCAAGTGCCACAGCCAACTTATCGCCGGCCCGCTCAATCATCTGTTCGAGCAACGCTTCGTCTTCGAGAGCAACCGTGCCGATCAAGATCCGGTCAATCCCGGCGCCAACGTAGGCTTCGACCGTTTCAATGTTGCGGACGCCGCCGCCGGCTTCAACGAACAAACCGGTTTCTTTTTTGATGTCGGCGATCAGGCTTAAGTGAAGGGGTTCGCCGGCTTTCGCGCCATCGAGATCAATCAGGTGAATCGCTGTCGCCCCGTCTTCTTTAAAACGTCTCGCGATCGTCAATGCATCCCCGAAAAAGGTCTGCTGTTGAAAATCACCTTGTTTGAGCCGGACGGCCTGTCCGCTCATTAAATCGATTGCTGGGTAGAGTTGCATGTCGTCTCTCTCCATTCCTTAAGTAATTTCAATCCGACTTCGCCACTCTTCTCCGGGTGGAACTGCATCCCTGTCACCAGGTCCTTTTGGACGATGGCCGGGACGAGTCGTCCGTACTCGACCGAGTCGACGATCCATTCCGGATCACAGACCGCACCATACGAGTGAACGAAATAAACCGCTTCGCCGTGATTCTTCAATTGATGCCAGCCCATGTGCGGTAAGCGGACGTCACTCGGTAACTTTTCGACTGTTCCCGGTAAAATACCAAGCCCTTGTGTCTGTCCGTCTTCATCACTTGACTCAAACAACAGTTGCATGCCGAGACAAATCCCGAGGAACGGTTTTTTCTTCGCTTGTTCCTGTAAGAACTCAATCAATCCCGTCTCTTCTAACCGGGCCATTGCCGGCGCATAGGCCCCGACCCCCGGTAAAACGAGCGCTTCCGCCTGTCCAAGTAACTCCAGGTCACTTGTGACGATGACGGCTTCCCCGAGCTCTTTTAACGCCCGTTCGATGTTGGCGATATTGCCGACACCATAATCTACGATTGCGATCATTGGTCAATCAGTCCTTTCGTTGACGGAACACCGTCTCCGGTCACGGCAACAGCCTGACGTACAGCACGACCGAGCGCTTTAAACAATCCTTCAATCATGTGGTGGGTATTCGATCCGTACAGGACTTGGGCATGAATCGTCATCCGGGCACTGCGGGACAAGCCTTGGAAAAACTCTTCCGCCAGTTCCGTATCAAAATCACCGAGCTTCGGATTTTTGAATTCGGCGAGGAACACCGTATACGGACGACCGCTGAAGTCGAGGACAACCGAGGCAAGGGTCTCGTCCATCGGAACACGCGATTCGCCGTACCGTTCGATGCCGGCTTTGTCGCCTAACGCTTCCGTCAAGGCAGCTCCGAGAACGATGGCCGTATCTTCAACCGTATGGTGGGCATCGATCCAGAGATCGCCCTTCGCTTCAATCACCAGACCAATCCGGGCCTGGAAGGCAAACAAGGTCAACATGTGGTCAAAGAAGCCGACGCCCGTCTTGATTTCAACCGGTCCGCCACTCAGGTCGATCGCCACCTTGATTTCTGATTCTGAACTTACTCGTTCACTTGTCCCACGACGCATTGCAGTTCCTCCTCTACACATTTCTCTAAGATTTCCATCGCTTCCGCCGAACCGCAACTGACACGGAAGGCTCCGTCAAACAAACGGATCCGCAGTCCGGCGTTGGCACAACGTTCGGTGAAGCGTTCAGCTTCCTCGTATTCAACGTAAACAAAATTCGCAGCACTCGGAGACGTTCGGCCGAGCGGTTCGACCAGACGGGCAATCGTGTCCCGGCTCGCGAACGTCTCTTCTAAGACGAGATCCAGTTCCGGCTCGGCCATGATGGCGATTCCGACGGCAGCCGAGAGTCCGGAGACGTTATACGGCGACTTGATTGATTCAACTTCCGCGACGACCTGTTCACTGGCAATCAGGAAGCCGAGTCGCAAGGAGGCGAGACCAAACGCTTTCGACAACGTCCGGAGAATGATTGCGTTCGGATACTCGTCGAGCAGGCCGACCATTGATTGTTCGAGGGCAAAGTCGATGTAAGCTTCGTCAATCACGACATATTTTCCGCTGTCGAGCAATCGACGGACATCCGCCTCTTTCCGCAAGATCCCCGACGGATTATGCGGGTGACTGAGGAAGATGATGTTGCCTGGTGCAGCGAGCAGTCCATCGACATCGAGTGCCATCCCGTCGAGCAACGGGACTTTACTGAAGTCAGCGCGTGCCCGGTCGGCATAAAACTGATACATGACGAAATCCGGTTGCGAGGCGATGACCGGTGACTCGGGTCCGGCGTAACGGGCACAGAGATAACCAATCAGTTCGTCGGAGCCGTTCCCGGCTACAAGTTGCGTCGGGCGGACACCGGCGTAGGCGCTGTACGATGCTTTGGCTTGATCGATGACTTCGACCGGATATTCATTGATTGGAAACGTTCCGACTAATTTTTTGATGGTCTCGATTCCGACCGGACTATGGGCCGTGAATCGTTCATTTTGGTGTAATCGCATCAGTTCTCCCTCACTTCTATCGCTTGTGCGTGTGCTTCAAGTCCTTCGACCCGGGCGACCGTTTTCGCGGCATTCGCCAGTCGGGCTACCCCTTCACGTGTTGCTTCGAGCATCGTCTGGTGCCGTAAGAACGTTCGTGCCGATAAGCCGGATGCAAAACGTGCTGTCCCCGACGTCGGTAAGACGTGATTTGTTCCGGCGACATAATCGCCGAGTGTTTCCGGTGTTTCGTGCCCGAGGAAAATCATCCCGGCGTGACGGATCAACTTGACGACTTCTTGCGGGTTCGCGACGGCAAGCTCCAAGTGTTCCGCGGCCAAACGGTTGGCTTCGGCAATCGCATCATCGAGTGAAGCGACGAAGACACCGCCGTTTTCCATCGCCCGGCGTGCAATCTCCTGGCGTGGCAACTGTTGCAAACGGCGTTCGATGTTCGCATCGACGTCCGCTTTCATTGCTTCCGTCGGGACAAAGGCGATCGCGACGGCATCCCGGTCGTGTTCCGCCTGGGCGAGTAAATCAGCGGCAATCCGGTCCGGATGGGCCGTCTCATCGGCGATGACGACGACTTCCGACGGTCCGGCGACCGAGTCGATACCGACAATCCCGTAGACTTGGCGTTTTGCTTCGGCAACAAATCGGTTGCCCGGTCCGACGATTAAATCGACCGCCTGGATTGATTCTGTTCCGAACGTCAAGGCAGCGACGGCTTGCGCCCCACCGATCGTATAGATTTCCGTCACCCCGGCGATTTTTGCCGCGACCAATACTTCCGTACTGAGACCGGTGACCGGTGTCACCATGACGACCCGTTCGACGCCGGCGACCTTAGCCGGAATCGCGTTCATCAGGACAGTCGACGGATAACTGGCGGCTCCACCCGGGACATAAATCCCGACCGAGTCAACCGGAACAAACCGTTGGCGACGGGTGACGTCCGCTTCGACGAGTTCAATGTCGGACGGGAGTTCCTGTTCGTGCCACTCAACGAGTCGAGTCGCCATCAGTTTTAACGAGTCGACCAGATTCGGATCGGCTTGATCAAACGCTTCCTGGATTTTCGTTTCATCCAGGCGGAAGTCGGTTAGATCAACGCGGTCAAATTCACTTGTATAGCGACGAACGGCTGCATCGCCGTCGTTTGCCACTTGTTCCAGAATCGACCGGACGGCTTGCTCCGTCTCGCGGTCGACACTGAAGTTTTTTGTCGTTGCCATTACCGTGTCACTCCTTCTGTCAGCTGTTCGAGTAATTGAATTACTTCGACGCGTTTACGTTTCAGCGTCCATTCGCTTGTAAAGAACCGGGCATTGATATCGATGATTTTTTCGTATTCATTAAGACCGTTCGCCCGGAGTGTTTCACCGGTTTCGACGATATCGACGATTGCATCGGCGAGTCCGAGCAATGGTGCCAGCTCCACCGAGCCGTTCAGCGGCACGATATCGACGTCGACACCGAGTTCACTGAAATACCGTTTCGCGATGACCGGATATTTCGTCGCAATCCGGACGCGGCGTCCCCCTTCAAACTGTAACGATTCTTTCGCACAAACCGACATCCGGCAAATCCCGAATGGCAATTCTGCCAGTTCCGACAATTCCTGATCCGATTCGAGCAAAATGTCACTGCCGGTGATCGCGACGTCCAGCACACCTTGGGCGACGTACGGAATCAAATCCGATCCTTTCATGAAGACGAATTCGTGTTCCCCGCGCTTGACGATCAATTCCCGTTCAATCGCCCCCCATGTTTCGACGCCTGCTTCTTTTAAATACCGTTCTGTTGTTTTCGACAACCGGCCTTTCGTAATTCCAATCCGCATTTAGAGCACCTCCGCGAGTCGTTCGACGGAAAATCCGATCCCGAACGCTTGTTGTTCCTGACCAAATTGTTCGTACAGCCGGTCGTATCGTCCTCCGACCAACACCGGCTCGGTCACACCTTCGATGAAACCGTGAATCGTCACGCCGTCATAATACGTCTGCAAGCCCATCTGTCCGAAGTCGAGATCGGCATTGACGGCGTCCGCTAAATCGATGACGGCATTTAAGCGGGTTTCGTCGACATACGGTAAGATCTGTTCTGCCCCTTCCCGCCCAAACAAGAGCGGGAGTTTCGCGAGCAAGGCATCATCGAGTTCACTTGCAATTCGTTTCAGTTCGATGACGTTCCGTAACCGCAGCATCTGTGTCACTTGATCCCGCAGGTGGTGATCACCGACCCGGGTTTCAATCAAGTGTTCAATCAGTCCGGCGTCGCCAATCGACAACGTCACTTCTTTCCCCGTCAACTCTTCGACGAGTCGGACGGCAAGCTGGATCGCTTCGACTTCCGCGATGACACCGCGTTCTTCAAAACCAACCTGGAACTTCTCTTCCGGCTGGAAGACCGATCCGCTGTAAAAGACGCGTTTATATTGTTCGCGGCCCCGCTCACTGAGCGCCCGCGCGACACTTGTCGTAAAATCCATCCGAATTTGTTCCCGGCCACCGACTTCTTCAATTAAAGGGGTGATTAATCGGGTATAGTTAGATTGTTCGAGCCCATCCTCGAGTTGACGGATGACACGTTGCAGGCGTTCAGCTGATGGCCCGACGTAGTCCGTTGCCCCGTCTTTGAGTCGAATCGTAGAAAATGATTGCATATCGCCACTCCTTTATCTTGTTATCACTGTACCACGCTAAATTATTTAACGATAAGATACCTTTTTTGTGGTTCGATTGTCAATCCTTTTGCCTGTTTTCGTACTGAAAAAAACATATTGGAGGTTTTGTCATGCAATTGATTAAATGGGACGGTCACGTCCACAGCCCGTATTGTCCGCACGGAACAAAAGATCCACTTGAAGCGTATATCGAACGCGCCCTGGTACAAGGTCTCGAACGGATCAGCTTCACCGAGCACGCTCCGCTTCCGGAAGGACTCGTCGATCCGGCACCCGACAACGATTCCGGAATGTCGTTTGCGACAGCCGAACGCTACATTGAAGAACTAAAGATGTTACGCGACACATACAAAAACGATATCGACATCCGGATCGGGATGGAGTTTGATTACTGGGAGCATGACGTCGACGGCACGCGTGACATCATTGCCCGTTATGGTCCTGAGCTGACGGACGGCATCCTGTCCCTGCATTACCTTTGGATCGAGGACCGGTATTACATGGTCGACTTCAGCAAAGAAAGTTTTGGTGAGATCGTCACGGCGACGGGCAGTGTCACAGCCGCTCACGAACGCTATTACGAAGGCATCCAGGCGCTCGTCATGACGAACCTCGGTCCGCATCAACCAAAACGCCTCGGTCACCTGACCTTGCCGACAAAGTTCATCCAGGCTTATCCGCTCGAGCAGACGCCGACGAACCTGGACGAGACGATCCGGAAAATCCGGCAGGCCGACTTTACGCTTGATCTCAATACAGCAGGACTGCGGAAACCGTTATGTGGTCTTTCCTATCCTTACCCGGAACTCCTGCAACTCACGCAGTCTTTAGGCATTCCGCTCGTTTACGGATCAGATGCGCATCTCGCGAAAGACGTCGGGGCTGATTTTGATTTCAAATGGTGAACAGATAATTGTATAAAAAAGAATCGCTCGTTTTTCGATTACTCTGTCGGGAGTTACGGAAAACGGGCGATTCTTTATGTTAAACAGTAAAAAAGACCGACAAACGCATTAAACACGTCTACCGGTCTTATGATTTCTTCTATTCTAAGTTGGCATGCTTACCGTACATCGTTTTTGAATCAAGTTGTTTCGCCGCCATGATGTGAAGAATCAACGCATCATAGAAGAGCAACATCGTTTGTTCAAACAAAGATCCCATCGGCTGAACCGTTTCGTCTGCCGTGGCTGTACGCTCTTTCGGCACGCCCGGCAGCTTGACGGTTAAGTCCGCTAACTTCGCCAGCGTCGATGTCGGCTCAATCGTAACGACCGCGACGGTTCCACCGATCTGTTTCGCTTTCTCGACGATCGGGACGAGTGTTTTCGTCTCACCGGATCCTGATCCAATGATCAACAAGTCTCCTTCGCGCAAGTTCGCTGTGACCGTCTCACCGACGACGTACGCATCGAAGTTCATGTGCATCAAGCGCATGACAAACGCTTTGCCCATCAAGCCGGAGCGACCGGCTCCAGCGAGAAAGATTCGGTCTGCCTTTAGAACGGCTTCCGCGAGTTGCGTCGTCTCGACTTGATCAATCGCTTCGACCGTCGACGTCAGCTCTTGTAAAATCGTTTGAATATGTGTCATTTACGCCTCTTGCAGCATCCGACGCATCGTTGACGCTGTTCCTTGTTTGTCGTCTTGTCCGGTAATCCCGCCACCGACAATGATGAGGTCTGGGCGTGCTGCGATGACTTCCGGTAATGTCTCCATTTTGATTCCGCCAGCAACTGCTGTTTTTGCGTTTTTAACAACTGATTTGATTGTTGCGAGATCTTCGAACGAGTTTTGACCGACGGCTTGAAGATCGTAACCTGTGTGGACACAGATGTAATCAACACCGAGTTCATCAAGTTCTTTTGCACGTGTCGCGATATCTTTGACAGCAATCATATCAACCAAAATCTTCTTGCCTGATTTTTTCGCTTCTTCAACGGCACCTTGGATCGACATATCTTCCGCAGCTCCAAGAATCGTCACGATGTCAGCACCGTGTGCGACGGCTTGGCTGACTTCATAGCCGGCAGCATCCATGATTTTTAAGTCGGCGAGAACCGTTAAGTTCGGGAATGCCGCTTTCATTTCTTTAACGGCGCGGAGCCCTTCGTTGATGACGACCGGTGTCCCGATCTCAACGATATCTAAGTTTTCTTCGCCAATTTCTTTGACTAAAGCGATGGCACCTGCTGTATCGACTAAATCGATTGCTAATTGTAATTTCATCATTTATCTCTCCCATTCTTCTCTCTAATTATGGATCCTGGCACTTCCTTCTGACGTTCGTGAAGGAACATGACTAAATATAATCCTCATAGACGAACTTGGGAAGTACGCACTTTTAATTTACATAGTGCGGTTTTTCATACATAGTGCGGAAAAGTATACTGTCGATGACAAGAGGGCTATACTAAAAAAGGAGGTGGGACGATGCCACATTTTGAAGACCGGCAGTTTAATTGTGAAAAGGAATTGACCCTATCGATCATCGGGGGGAAATGGAAGATGCTGATTCTTTGGCATCTCGGTAAAGAAGGCACCAAACGCTTCGGAGAGCTGAAAAGCCTGATGCCCGGTATTACGCAACGGATGCTCGTTAATCAGTTACGGGAGTTGGAAGATCACCATATCATTCACCGTGAAGTGTATCCGGTTGTTCCGCCGAAGGTCGAATATTCGTTGACGCCACATGGCTACAGCCTGATGCCGATTTTAGACGCGATGTACGACTGGGGTAAGGATTATGCCAAAAATGTCCTCGAAGTCGAGTTCGAACAACAAAAATTATCGCAATAAAAAAGATGCTCGTCTGTCCCGTCTCAATCTGAGAGGAGGCAACCGAGCATCTTTTTTTAGACTTCTTCTGTTGTAAATATTTTCGACATCGCCAGTTCATCGACGTATTCGCCGTCAATCAATAGCGAGGCAATCCGTGTTCCTTCGATGTTGAAGCCAAACTTATGGTAAAGCTCGATCGCCCGCAAGTTATCTTTCCGAACCGTCAGTTCCAGCCGGACGAGTCCCGCTTCAAGGGCAAAGGCATCGACTGCTTCGAGCAATCCGCCACCGAGACCTTGACCGGTATAGGCATCGAGCAAGCCAATCACAAGATTCGCCCGGTGACGGATTCGACTTGGTTTGCCACCGACGACCAGTACATAGCCGACAAGTTGCTCATCGACATCGACGACGAAAATGTCCGAGTTCGCCGCCTGACCAAACCGTTCGATGAACGCTTCCGCCTGTTCCGTCGACATGCTGCGCTCTTCCGGTTCATACAACATATATTTCGTTTCCCGATCAATTCGTCGCATCAAATCCGATAAGGCTTTTCCATCCATCAAGGTGGCACGTCGTATCATAGATGTCAGCTCCTAAAATTATTTTATGTTTATAACTTCATAAATTTCTAATAGAATCATAAAGCTCGTAAATATTTTTAAATCTTTTACTTTTATCTATACACAATCCCTTTTGAACAATTTTATTCAAATGCGTATTTGAAGGACTTTTAATGATTCTATCTAAGTTAATTCTCCCGGTTAAAACAAATATAAATAGCCTAGTTAATGCATATATTTCATGCTCTATACTGTAATTTTTAAAGCCTTCAGTATGCAAAGATGGATCATTAAAATATCCTTTTACTTCAGTATCCATTCGTGTGGTATTAGATTCGGGCATTTTTAATAAACCAAAATCTGAAATTTTAAAAATAATTTCACTGTCGTACTTCTTTAATAGAATATTTTTTGGACTTATATCTCTATGAAGATGGCTTTTAGAATGTAAGTATGCAAATCCTTGAGTAATTTGATAGCAAATTCTTTTCCTTTGGTTCATGGATAATTTACTGTTATTTCGATTTATATAATTCAACAAATCATCGTCCATATACTCCATTACGTATTCTTCTTTCAAAGAATCATAACGAAAAACCTGTACAATATAAGGTGATTTATATTTTTTCATTTCTAAATATTCATTTCGAAATCTTTCTATTTCTTCCCCATTTAATTGCTTCTTAGCTCTTTTCAATGCAAAGTACTCGTCATAAAATTCATCTTTATATTTGTATACTTCCGCATAAGACCCATTGCCAATCAATTTTAGATTCATATGAGTACTGATGTCTTTTTTTATAATTGTTAAAGTGTCGTTAATTTTAAAAATAGGTATAGTATAAAAAATTTCTATTTTTTTTGTATTTGCAGGGATAGTACTTCCTCCGCTGACTGATAAAAACTCCATACATTTATAAAATATATCATTGTAACTACCATCAATTGAAAAAGCATACTCAGAATCATTTAATAATTCTTTTAATTCCATACTTTTTTGAATATTTTTTATTAATTTTCTACTTGGTTCTGCCCAAAAATGAGCTTCGTTGTCAGTCGTAGGTAATCTCTCATTTAAGAGTTCAAACAAGTTTACAAAATTACTATGCAATTTCGAAAAAATTTTTTTTAATCTGTCGTTTTCTACAGGCGAATATAAGTGAGTGATATCTTCTTCTTCTTCAATGTCTTTAAGCTCTCTACTGAAGGACTCTATGGTATTATTTAATCGATCCATTTCAACCTCCACAACAGCTTTATTTTATCTTAACCCATGCACACTCCGTGAAAAATTTTCGAACTCCTCAAGATACCAAATCTTCTGTATTTCTTTTTTGTATACATTTTGATTTTTTAATAACACAGTTATAAGGCAAGGTTCAGACTGACTATATACTTTCTCTAAAAACCATAAGTTACCTAGTCCTTTATTATGTTCTTCATCATTTTTTACTAAGTGTTTAATACCTATTCTAGTTAAGTTATCCATATTAATAGAAATCAATAAATCTAGAAGACCTTTTTTAAAATTTAGAAAATCGTCTTTACTAATTAATTCTTTATTATTCCCAAAAAAACCATTCGAAATTTTTATTTCAGAAATTTTCTTATCAAATTCTATCACATATGGTTCTCCATACTTTTCTTTCCAGTCTTTTAAAAACTCTGATTTCGAATGTACAACTTCAGACACATGAGATATAAATTCTGGATTATTAGGAAAATCATTATTATAGTCTTTGATGTTTCTTATTCTAGCAAAACCCCAAACCTCAAAATCTTGAAATATTTTGTGGCTAATCCAATCCATATCATCAAAAAGAGGATTATTTTTATTTTTTAAGGTATAGACTTTATTATCTATTTCAACCTTGAAGTTTTCTAAATCAAATTTCACACCATGATGAATTAAAAATCGATTAAAATCTGTATCATTGGAAAGTAAATATTGTAAATTATAAATATTTTCTATTGATTCAGCGTTGTCTCTAGTAGTAAAGTGAAAACTTTTTAATTTTAAATTATCTAGTTTAATCATATCCCAATCTATATTTATTTTACCTTCTATATATTCTACGTTAAATTCTTTTAACTGTTCTATTTCTTCACTTATAATATAATTCTTAAGAACCTCATTAAAATTTTCATGATTTTTTTGGAGCATCCACCACAACCCTTTAATTACTTCATTGGAATCTTGTAAATTCAATACATACTCTTCCATTTTTATACTCCTATTCTAATATGTTCTTTATAATGATAAATATATTTCCTAACAAAAAAAGTACCACACCTATTTTTTATAGGAAGTGGTACTTTGTTGAAATCCTTAAGATTTCAGGGTATGGAGACGGTGGGAGTCGAACCCACGTCCGAAGGCATCGTATACTTAAGCTTCTACGTGTGTAGTCAATTTATTGGGATCTCGTCGTCAGGCTGCCAATTGACAGGCGTCCGTCCGACCAGTCTGATTCCATCTCTTCTCTTTCCCTCCAGACGGAAGGGTCCAAGCGTAGCCTGTTTAAAGTGAGACCCTAGAAATCAGCCGACCAGGCGACGGCTGCTAGGATCCGTAGTAGCTATTAAGCTGCTGCGAGTTGTGTGTTAGTTTTGCCAGTTATGGCTGATGCGTTTTAACGAGGCCGACCCCTCGACACGCCACAGAAGACCGAACTACCCCCGTCGAATCCGTAACGTCCCCAAGATATAAAATTGGGGCTTTCCGAATACTATTATAATAGCAGAAAAGTGTTACGGGTTCAATACTTTTGCTTGTCGCGTAACGCACGGTCGATATCGCGCTTCGCATCCTTCTTCTTCAAATCATCGCGTTTGTCGAATTTCTTCTTCCCGCGGCCGAGTCCGATCAGACATTTCGCGTAACCGTTCTTGATGTAGACCTTCAGTGGCACGATCGTGTAGCCGTCGCGCGAGACGAGTCCCATCAAGTTTGCGATTTGTTTTTTGTGCAACAACAGTTTCCGCGGACGGAGCTGTTCGTGGTTGTACCGGTTTCCTTGTTCGAAGTGGGCGATGTTCGAGTTCCAGAGAATTGCTTCTCCGCCGTCGAAGCGGACGAACGCGTCGCCAATACTGATTTTTCCTTTACGGACCGATTTGATTTCCGTACCCGTCAAGACGAGACCCGCTTCGATCGTATCTTCAATCGCATAATCAAACGACGCCCGTTTGTTGTTGGCTAATACTTTTGAACTTGTACCTTTTGGCATCTCTCTTCCACCACATTTCTAAACAGAAGCGCTTATTTGCGCTTCCGTTTTTTATTCGAGACCGCTTTATGGAACGGCGGTTTATCCTTCTTGTCCTTCAGCGCGAACCCTTTTCCTTTCGACTGGTCCTTCGGCTTACTCGGACGCTTCGACTTCCCGCGACGGTCATCTTTCTTGTCGTCGCGTTTTTGTCCCGGACGGCCGCCGCTTGAACGGATCGTCTTCGACTCAAAGCGTTTTTTCTGCTGGCGTTCCGGCATGCCGACGACTGCGAAGTCGATCGTCTTCTCATCGATGTTGACACCGGTGACTTTGATCTCAACGACGTCACCGATCCGGAACTGTTGTTTCGTCCGTTCGCCCATCAATTGATAGTTCGCTTCGTCGTAACGGTAGAAGTCATCCGTCATCGCCTGGATGTGGACAAGTCCTTCAATCGTGTTTGGTAACTCGACGAACATCCCGAAGTTCGTTACGCCACTGACGACACCTTCAAACGTCTCGCCAATGTGCTGTTCCATATACTCGGCTTTCTTCAGGGCATTCGTTTCGCGTTCCGCGTCAACGGCACGACGTTCCCGTTTTGAGGCGTGATCGGCGATTTCCGGCAGGATCGCAGCGTAACGGTCCTGTGTCTTTTGCGATTTATCATTAAAGATGATGTACTCGCGCAGGAGACGGTGGACCATCAAGTCCGGATAACGGCGGATCGGCGACGTGAAGTGCGTATAGAAATCAGTCGACAGACCAAAGTGACCAATCGGTTCGACGTCATATTTCGCTTGTTGGAGCGACCGTAACATGACCGTACTGACGACGGCTTCTTCCGGTTCGCCTTCAACGGCGTTCAGGATCGATTGCAACGTCTTCGGTGCGACCGACTCGCCTTTGCGTTCAACATTGATCCCGAAGTTCGCGATGAACTTGAAGAACGTATCGAGACGTTCTGCTTTCGGCTCATCGTGAATCCGGTACATGAACGGCAGTTTTTGGTGCTGGACGTGCTCCGCGACTGTTTCGTTCGCGGCGAGCATGAACTCTTCGATCAGTTTTTCAGCAACCGACCGTTCGCGTAAGATAATTTCGCTTGTCTTGCCTTCTTCGTTGACGAGGACTTTCGCTTCCGGGAAGTCGAAGTTGATTGCACCACGGCGTGAGCGGCGTTCGCGGAGAATCGCAGCCAGTTCCGCCATCTGATCGAAGTTGGCGACGAGATCATGGTATTTTGCGACTACTTCTTCGTCTTCACGTTCGATGATTTTACGGACATCGGTATACGTCATCCGTTCCGTCGTCTTGATGACACTTTGTAAAATCTCATGATTGACGACAGCACCGTTTTGATCGATTTCCATGATGCAGCTCAGCGTCAACCGATCAACGTGCGGGTTGAGTGAACAGATCCCGTTTGACAGACGGTGCGGAATCATCGGAATCACCCGGTCAACGAGATAAACACTCGTTCCGCGTTCGCGGGCTTCTTCGTCGAGCGGTGAATCTTCCTTGACGTAATGCGAGACGTCGGCGATGTGGACACCGAGCTCGTAGTTGCCGTTGCTGAGCTTCTTGACGTGAACGGCGTCATCCAAGTCTTTTGCGTCCGCGCCGTCAATCGTGACCGTCACTTCGTTGCGCAAGTCGACTCGACCGACAAGGTCTTTCTCGTCGATTTGATCGGGAATGTTATTCGCTTCCGCAATCGCTGCGTCCGAGAAGTCGACATTGATGCCGTGCTTGTGGACGATCGACAGGATATCGACACCCGGGTCATTTTTATGACCGATGATTTGCAGGACTTTAGCAGTTCCGGCGTAACGGCCGTCCGGATACTTCGTGATCCGCGCGAGGACTTTATGGCCGTCGACAGCACCAAGCGTATCTTCGTTTGCGACGACCGGTAGGAACGTCAGCTTCGAATCATCCGGCTCGATGTAGGCGATCGACTCAATCCGTCCTTTTGGACTGACGAACGTTCCGACGAAATCAGCCGGTCCGCGTGAGAGAATCTTCAGCAGCTTGCCTTCGCGGCGGTCGCCACCGTTTGATTCGGCAAACACTTTGACGAGGACACGGTCGCCGTTATAGACGTTGCCGAGTTCCGGCGCCGGCAGGAAGATATCGCCTGCTGAACCGTCCTCCGGTGAAACGAATCCGAATCCGCGTTGGTGGACCGAGATTTTCCCGGCGACTTGCCCGATTTGTGCCAGTGTCCCGTATTTGTTCGAACGAGTCCGCGCGATGAGTGCTTCATCTTCCAGCTCATTTAATGTCCGGATCAGTTCCTTGAACTGTGCCGTATCTGTTAATTCCAGTTTTTTCGTTAATTGATCAATCGACAACGGACGTTCTTCCGCCGCGATGACCTCTAGTATTCGTTCACGTAATTCCAACGTGACACCTCCAATTAGTGGCTCCAGTTCAAGCCGTCCAGAAATTCATGGATATCTTGGTGGAGCGTTTCTTTTTCTTTGTCGAGCGTAATGACATGACCTGAGTTCTCATACCAGATCAAATCTTTTTGTAAGGCACTGACACCGTCATGAATGATGTTCGCTGAATCGGTGTTGATCATGTGATCATTGCGGGCCTGGATGACAAGCGTCGGTGCGTAGACATCTTCGAGTGAATCGCGTGTGTCTTTCAGCAATGCCTGTAAATCCTTTAAGGTCGGCATCGGTTCGAACACTGCCATCTCTTGCTCGATTTCTTCCGCCGATTTTCCTTCTCGCTTCTTAAATTCTCTTGCATACTCCGTGACTCCTGCATACATGACCTCTTCACTTTTGATGTAAGCCGGCGCACACATCGGAATGACCGCTTTGACCGGACGGTGCATCGACAGGCGAAGCGACATGACTCCGCCGAGCGACAGTCCGCAGACAGCAATCTCGTCATATCCTTTGGCTTTTAATTCTTCATAGCCGTCGAGAACATCTTGCCACCAGTCGGCTGGCCCGGTCTTCGTCAGCTCTTCGGGTGGGGCAGCGTGCCCCTTATATTGTGGTGCGAGTGAAGTATATCCGTGTTTTTGCAAATAACGTCCGAGCATCCGGACATCGGCGCTTGATCCGGTAAAGCCGTGTAACAACAGAACAGCCCGGTTGCCGCCTTCAAAAAAGAATGGTTTTGGTAATGTGATTTTCATAAAATGATTCCCCCTCTAACTCTATACCCCAAAATGAAAATTTAGAAATCGAGAAATACGAAAAAACGACAGCGCGATCGGACGGCTGTCGTTTCAGTACTCACTTATAAAAAGCGACGAGTAACGCCAAAATAAAGAATAATGCCCCTAAGATAGACGCTACACGGTTTAGGACCGCATCCAAGCCACGGGCTTTTTGGCGACCAAATAATTGTTCTGCTCCACCTGTCAGTGCTCCGAGTCCAGCCGTACGGCCCGACATCAAGAGAACGACGATGATGAGAAGAACGGAAACGACGATGAGGCCGACAAGAGCCACGTTATGAATGATCATCGATGATCCTCCTTCAGTAATATACGCTTCTTTCATTATAGAGAAAAACAACTACGGGAACAAGGTATAGATTCATGAAGTTCATCTTACCTTCAAAAAAACACCAGCCGGCTGACAAAATCAGACGGCTGGCAGTGATGCTTATTGTTTGATGAGATCCAGTTCGACCGGAATGTTCTTGTCGACTTTCTCGCCTTTTAAGTGTTTGATCGCTGTATCGATACCCATTTTACCGATTTCTGCCGGTTTCTGAGCAACGGTTCCTGCCATTTTACCGTCTTTGACTGCTTTGACGGCATCGTCTGTTGCGTCAAATCCGATGACTTTGACATCTTCCATGCCCGCTGCTTTCAACGCTTCAACCGCACCGAGTGCCATTTCATCGTTGTGTGCGAAGACGGCTTTGATATCTTTGTTGTTTTGAAGAATGTTTTCCATGACCGAAAGACCTTTCGCCCGGTCAAAGTTTGCTGATTGTTTCGCCACGACGTCAAGTTTACCGTCGACTGCTGCGTGGAACCCTTCACCGCGGTCACGAGTTGCAGAAGCACCCGGAATTCCTTCAAGTTCAACGACTTTCGCTTTGTCCCCGACGAGTTCGATCATGTATTCACCGGCTTGTTTTCCGCCTGCGACGTTATCCGACGCGATGTGTGCGATGACGTCACCAGCTTCTGCGTTACGGTCAACCGTGATGACCGGGATGTCGGCATCGTTTGCTGTCTGAACCGCTGCCCCGACTGCTGCTGAATCTGTTGGGTTGATCAAGATGAGATCGACTTTTTTCTGAATCATATCTTCGATGTCACTTGCTTGCTTCGCCGCATCATCTTGTGCATCGGCGACTTGGAGTGTTGCGCCTTGTGCTTTTGCTTCTTTTTCCGCACCGTCTTTCAGTGAGACGAAGAACGGGTTGTTAAGTGTCGAAATCGACAGACCGATCTTAAAGTCTTTTGTTTTCTTTTCCTTTTCCGTGTCACTGCCCGGTTGTTCCGTCGAACAAGCCGCCGCGAAGACCATTAACGCCATCATGACAAGTGCGAGTAATTTTTTCATATCAATATCCTCCTTTTGGATGGTAAATCACGTAGTTTGTTTCCGGTCCGCGAGTACCGCGAACAGGATGACGAGCCCTTTGACGACAAGTTGGAAGAACGAAGAGACACCAAGCAGGTTAAGTCCGTTGTTGAGTGTCCCGATGATCAAGGCGCCGATTAATGTTCCGACAATCCAACCGCGTCCACCGGATAAGCTCGTTCCGCCGAGGACGACGGCAGCGATCGCATCAAGCTCATACGATGTTCCGGCCGTCGGTTGCGCCGAGTTCAGACGCGATGTCAGGATGATGCCGGCGAGTGCTGCCATTAAACCGGACAGTGAGTAAATCAAAATCTTCACTTTGTTGACTTGAATCCCCATCAGTTTTGCCGCTTCTTCGTTACCGCCGATGGCATACGTATAACGGCCGAACGTCGTTTTCTTCAGGATGAAGTACAGGACTGCAAAAGCGATCAACATCGTGACGACCGGCACCGGGAAGATCCAGAAGTAGCCGCGTCCGAATAGTTCGAACCAGCCGCCCTGGCTGAGTCCCGTAATCGGCTTCCCGTCCGTGTAGACGAGTGTCAGACCGCGGAAGATCGTCATCGTGGCAAGAGTCGCGATGAACGGTGCGACTTTCCCGAGTGAGATGACCATTCCGTTTAACGCGCCCATGATCGCGCCGACGATCAAACCGGCGAGGACAGCAAGAATCGCTGACGTTCCGTCGGTCATCAGACCGGCGACGAACGCGGATGACAAGGCGAGAATCGAGCCGACCGACAAATCAATTCCACCCGTCAGGATGACGAACGTCATTCCGAAGGCAATCAAGGCGTTGATTGAAACTTGGCGTAAGATGTTAAATAAGTTATTAAGCGTTAAAAAGTCCGGTTCCATGATCGAAACGACGAGAATGATGGCGAACAGTCCGGCGAGCGGACCAAGCTTTTGACCAATCCCGAGTCGTCTCGGTTTCTTTTCTGTCAGTTTCCCTTGCATCAATTCCATGTCATTGTCCTCCTGTCGCAAGCGTCATGATACTCTCTTGCGTTGCCTCTTCTTGATTGAGCATGCCGCTCATTTGTCCTTCGCGCATTACATAGACGCGGTCACTCATGCCGAGAATTTCCGGCAGATCCGAGCTGATCATGATGATCGCGACACCCGTTGCGGCGAGTTCATTCATAATCATATAAATCTCTTTTTTCGCCCCGACGTCGACACCGCGTGTCGGTTCGTCGAGAATCAGGACATCCGGTTTTGTGCCGAGCCATTTTGCGAGGACGACCTTCTGCTGGTTTCCGCCGGACAAGGATTTTGCCGGCTGGTCCATCGAGCTGTGACGGACGGATAACGACTTCAGATACCCTTCCGCGAACTGCCGCTCCGACTGATCGGAGATGACACCGGACTTCGATAACGACCGGATTGTCGGAAGCGAGATGTTTTCCCGGAGTGAAAAGTCGAGGAACAAGCCTTCTCCTTTGCGGTCCTCCGTCAGGAAACCGAGTCCCTGTTTAATCGCATCATGCGGTGATTTGATTTTGATGGTTTTCCCGTTCAAGCTGATCGTTCCGGCTTTCATCCGGTCGACCCCGAACAAGCCGCGCATGACTTCTGTCCGTCCTGCGCCCATTAAGCCGGAAAAGCCGACGATCTCCCCGGCCCGGACAGAGAACGACACGTCTTCGAACCGTTTTCCGGTCGCCCCGGTGACTTCGAGAACCGTCTGACCGAGCGTCACTTGCCGCTCCGGATACCGTTCCCCCATCTCACGTCCAACCATTTCGCGGACGATTTGTTCAAACGAAGTGTCGGCAATCCGGTGCGTCGAAACGGAAACCCCGTCCCGTAAGACCGTGATCCGGTCACACAGTTCGAAAATTTCTTCCATCCGGTGCGAGATATAAACGATCGAGACTCCCTGCTCGCGTAAAGCCGTCGCGACACTGAACAGAGCGCGGATTTCGCGTTCCGTCAAAGCGGCCGTCGGCTCATCCATGATGATGACCTTCGCGTCCGTCATCAACGCTTTGGCGATTTCGATCATCTGCTGTTGTCCGACTGATAACGTCCGGGCGAGCTGATTGACGTCCATGAAGACGTTCAGCTCCGCCAGTTCCCGTTCAGCGAGCCGTTTCATTTCCGCCTGTTTCAGGACACCGAAGCGGGACTTCAGTTCCCGTCCGAGAAACAGATTTTCCGTGACCGTTAAATCCGGCAGAATGTTCAGTTCCTGGTGAATGAAGGCAATTCCCGCTTCTTCCGCCAGTTTCGGATTTTTATATTGCTGTTCGACGCCGTCGACGAGAATCGTTCCTTGATCGGCTTTATGGACGCCGGTCAGAATTTTCATCAAGGTCGATTTTCCGGCACCGTTCTCTCCCATCAAGGCATGAATCTCACCGGTCGCGAGGGTGAAGTCGACACCCTTCAAGACGGGAACGGGACCAAACGCTTTTGTGATACCTGTCATCTCAATTTGCATCGTGCTTCCCCCTTAAAAAATGACGCCGGCGTGTAAGATGACGTTCGCATACGGTGTTGCTTCCCCCGTCCGGATGATGACTTTCGCCTGCTTCGTCAATTCTTTGAATGCTTCGTGCGAGACATAGTCTTGCGGTACATCAAGTTTCGTCACGGCCTCGAGTGCAACCGGATTAGCTTCTTTGATTTCTGTCGCCAGTGTCACCTGTTCAACGGCCATATCGTCGGCAACGATCCGGACGACATCGACGAACGATGGTGTTCCGAGTTCAAGTGCCAAATCAATCCGTGCTACACCGGCCGGAATCGGCAGACCGCAGTCAGCAATGACGATCGTATCGGTATGACCAAGATCCGTTAAGACCTTACTGATATGACTGTTTAAAATCCCGTGTCGTTTCATGCTTCGACCTCCATCTGTTCGCGCGTCGGCATTCCGCCTTGTGCCCCGAGGGCGCGGACGGACATGCCGGCTGCCTTGTTCGCAAAGCGGATCGCTTCCGTCAATGACGTTCCTTCCGTCAAGCTGACCGCAAGTGCACCGTTGAACGTATCACCGGCTCCTGTCGTATCGACGACGTCCGTCTTGATGGCTGGAACTGTCACAATCGCGTCGCCGTCATAAAAGCGGGCGCCCCGGCTGCCTTCCGTCACAATCAATTTATTCGGGTACTGGCTTAACCAATGTTCCAGTGACTGCTGTTGTCCGAAAATCAAACCGCATTCATGTTCGTTCGGTGTCAAATAAGTCACGTCTGCGAGTAACTCGTCGTCAAGCACGATGGCTGGCGCCGGATTCAAGACAACGGGAATGCCGTGTGTCTTGCCGTAACGCGCCACCTGTTTGACGGTCGCGAGCGGAATTTCGAGCTGTAACAAAATCATGTCTGCCTGACCAAGCAGGCTGTCGAGTTGACTCTCGTCATAGACGACGGCCAAGTTCGCTGACTGGACGACGACAATCGAATTGTCGCCTTCAGCGAGCGTGATGTGGGCTGTTCCGGTCCGTTCATTCGCAATCGTCTGCAAATACGTCGTCCCGACCTGCTCCGTTTCGAAGTTCTGACGGATCGCATCACCGTTTGCATCGTCACCGACACAGCCGACCATTTCGACGTTGCCGCCGAGCCGGGCAATCGCGACTGCTTGGTTCGCTCCCTTGCCTCCCGGTACCGTATGGAAGGCCGATCCGATGACCGTTTCCCCTGCTGACGGACGACGATCGCTTTCGACGACCAAATCCATCGAGATACTTCCGACTACACTGATTTGTTTCATGACTGTTCACCCTTCCGCTTCGTTGTTTCCCGTTCAATGACTTCGACCATCAGTTCGTGATGGACGGCCGCAATCTCTTTTCCTTCAATCCGTTGAATCAATAACTTCGCCGCCAGTTCGCCCATCTGATAGATTGGCTGGGCAATCGTCGTCAGTGGTGGCGAAATCATCTGACCAAGTTCAATCCCGTCATACCCGATGATTTGCAACTGGTCCGGAATCGCAATTCCCCGCTCCGCTGCGACTTGAATCGTCGCTGCGGCGATGACATCGTTCGCTGCGAAAATCCCGTTGCAGTCGTAATGGTCAAATAAGTAGTTGGCCGCTCCGAGCGCCCCTTGAAAATGAAACGGTGACTCGATACTTGCGACCAGATGTTTCCCGGCGATTTCTTCAAATCCGTCACGCCGCTTTCGGATCGTCGGTAATTTTGACGGACCGCTGATGACGACCAGTTCGGTTGCCCCGTGATCGAGCAGAAACTGGGCCGCTTTTTTTCCGCCGTCATGCCCGTTTGAAGTCACCGTCGGAATTGCTCCCTGCAACACACGGTCGAGGGCGACAACCGGTACTTCGAGTTTTTCGTAGTTCGGATTGTTTGAATAGTTCGTCGTAATGATCAATCCGTCGACATGCATCGCTTCGAGCGATTGAATATATTCTTGTTCTTTCTGAAACTGTTCGTCTGTGTTACACAAAATCACCTGAAAACCGTGTTGATGTGCCATATCTTCCACAGCACGAGCCAGTTGTGGAAAAAACGGGTTCGTAATGTCTGGTACGATCAAACCAATCAGTCCAGATCGTTTTTGGAACAACGACCGGGCGACCCGGTTTGGTCGGTAGTCGAGCTGCTTAATCGCTTGCAGGACGGCTGTTCTTGCTTTTTCGCTGACATATCCCTTCTCATTCATGACACGTGAGACGGTCGCAACGGAGACATTTGCCACTTTCGCTACTTCCCGGATGGTCGACATGTTCGCCACCTCTTTCTTTTGATAACGCTTACAATATGTATCATATTGTGTAACCGGTTACACATCAATCCTTTTTGCTAAAATATATTTTATTTATTTTTTGAGACAGACGAAAAAGTCCGATCAAACGTGTTACGACAACGTTTGTCCGGACTTCTTCAATGATTGGGATGGCGTTTTTGATACAACCGTCGAAACAAGGCGACAAGAAATGCTAAAATCGCAAGCGGCTCCAGTAAGTAAATCAACAGGAACGTAATGTCGATGACCGCATCTTCCGGGTTATACCGCAGAATATAGATGGCTCCCGGTAGGAGCGCAATCAGACCCGTGATGCCGAGGACCGTTCCGAGAATCATGCTTTGACGTGAAAAACGACTCGTAATCTGATACAGACCGATAAAGAAAATCAATTCCGTAAAATAAATGATCCGTAGTTGAATCTCGTCGATCGCGGGGTCCATACCCAAAAATAAATAACGAAACAGCATATTCATCCCCCCTACCTCTTTCTGTACCCGGTTATTGAATCCGTTAATGCACCGATTCCAGTTTGTCTGCATATCCTATCTGACTTTAGGGAATAGCTTCATAGTAACAGCTACTTAAAGAAAGTTGGGGGCCCGACCGATGAAAGAAGAACATTCGATGAAGGTCGTCAGTTGCTTAAACGACTTTTTTCAACGCAACGAACAACCACTTCAGGTCGACTTACTACGCGGTCTTCCTCCAGTCGTCTTATTGTTAAAAGATGAAGCCAAACGTTTCTTCGCAGCGGAAGCGAATTTGCACGATGAATTACTCAGCGACATCAAACGTCTCGTCCAGGAGTGTCTCGATCCACAGACATTACGTGAACTTGATATCGATGTCGACTTACCCGAGTTCTTCGTCACGCGTGCTCCACTCTATTCTGCTCATCATTACCTCGTTACGTTTATCGAGGATTGATTTCAAGGAGGATAATTCCATTTTGATACTACGGGATTCGACGTTTAGTCGGGTCTCGTTTTTTTGTGTCGACGGTTTGTCAAATTAAGTGCAACACTTCTTCCGTGAAGACCTCGTATGCAGTTTTCCAGTTAAGACATTTTCGTGGTCTCCCATTA
>NZ_JACSMV010000010.1:0-89626 GCF_018618835.1 Exiguobacterium sp. s145
TAGGCTACCTGACACCGAAAAAATACGGTGTACTGGCAGCCTAATCAAGGTGTTTTATATGTGTCTCATATTGCTAGGTCAGTCTATACCGACACTGTATTGTATTTTTTTCGTACGGTTCAAAAATGGACCATGATCGTGCGGATGGCTGTGGTCATGTCCCGCGTGTTCACGCGGATCGACGGCTTCTGTGGACGCCGTCCGGACGAGGTGGACATCCGGTTCAAGTTGTTGAATCCGTTCGACGACTGCCTGATACGTATCGTCGCTTGCAGCGCCCTTTTCATATGTCAGATAGAGTTTCTGACCGGCAAAATCCAAATCAGCTTGTTCGATGCCTGCCACGCTCGCGACACCCCGTTCCACCTTCGCCGCACAGTTGGCACAATCAATTCCTGTAATTTTCAGACGTTCTGTTTTCGCTTCCATTCCCTCACCTCATTCAAACGTTTGTTTGATTATAAGTTCAGTGTACTCTTTTTTGATGCTTGCAACAAGCCGGATTTCTCTCAGTCCTGCGCCCGATATTTCGATTCGTTCTATCTCAGAAGAATAAAACATGATATGTTTTTATTTAGAATAATATAGAAGGAGAATAACATGACTATCATTGAATTACTTAAAGCACTTTTACTCGGTTTCGTCGAAGGAATGACGGAATTCGCCCCTGTCTCCTCGACCGGACATATGATCATCGTTGATGACATGTGGCTTCAAACAACGGACTTCTTAGGGAAGTACTCGGCGAACACCTTTAAAATCGTCATCCAACTCGGTTCGATTTTAGCCGTCATCGTCGTCTTTTGGAAACGGCTGTTCAGTTTAATCGGTCTTTATAAAATCGAAGGTGAACACGATGCATCGGGTACGCATAAATTAAAATTACGCCACGTCCTGATTGGTTTACTCCCGGCAGCCGTTCTCGGTCTGTTGTTTGAAGACTTCATCGACGAAAATCTTTTCTCGATCGATACAGTCATCATCGGTCTTGCCGCCGGTGCGATCCTGATGATTGCCGCCGATAAACTCGGACCAAAAGAACCGAAGACAACGTCGCTTGATCAAATTTCGTATCGTCAGGCAGCACTCGTCGGTCTGTTCCAATGTATCTCGCTTTGGCCGGGATTCTCACGGTCCGGCTCAACGATTTCCGGTGGTGTTTTCCTCGGAATGAATCACCGGACAGCAGCGGACTTTACATTCATCATGGCGGTTCCGATCATGTTCGGGGCAAGTGCCTTGTCACTCGTCAAGAACTGGGAATATATCAATGTCGGAGATCTTGGATTTTATGTAGTCGGTTTCATCGCTTCGTTCGGCTTTGCGTTATTGTCGATCCGCTTCTTCCTGAAACTGATCAATAAAATCAAACTCGTTCCGTTTGCGATTTACCGTCTTGTCCTGGCAGCGGTTCTTGCCGTTATCGTCTATATGTAATCCCAAAAATCATCAGCTTTTCACTGATGGTTTTTTTATTTCTTGAAACTTATTCTTGCGGATTAGGGTATAGATAGTTGAGATACAGAAAAAAGGAGTGGTCATCAATATGGCTCGTAGAAATCGTGGAGGTTCCAAGTTACCTCTCATCATCGGGATTGCAGTCGTCGTCCTGATTGCCTTTTTAGCAATCGGACAGTACAACAGTCTCGTCAATGTCGAAGAAGATGTTTCGAATAAGTGGTCGCAAGTCGATAATCAGATCAAACGCCGGGCGGATTTAATTCCGAATCTCGTCGAAACCGTCAAAGGGGTCGCCGGTCAGGAACAAAAAGTTTATGGCGATATCGCCGAAGCACAAGCCGGTCTTGCCCGTGCCGCTTCGACGGAACAACGGATTGAAGCCGATCAACAGGTCACGTCTTCACTTCGCGGATTGATTGCGTTGCAAACGACATATCCGGAATTAAAATCAAGCGAACGATTCCAATCGTTAATGGATACACTAGAAGGCACGGAAAACCGTTTGGGTATTGCTCGGAAAGATTACAATGATGCCGTGACCGTTTACAATAAAAAACGTCGCAGCTTCCCGACTTCGCTTTATGCTTCGGCATTTGGTTTCGAGAAAAAACCATATTATGAAATCTCGGAAAGTGACCGTGAAAATCCAACGGTCGACTTCAATAGTGACTCGAAATGATTTGGCGGCGAACGCGACTGCTTTTTACCGCGTTCCTCGTCTTCTTCCTTCTGACTCCGACTGCCGAAGCCGTGTCAGAACGCACGGGCGCAGCGTTCTTCATCCAGGATGATGCACAGCTGCTGACCGCGTCGGAAGAAGCGGAGATCGCTCGTCTCGGGCAAGAACTCGAACAATACACGACAGCACAGGTCGTTCTCAAGACGGTGCCGGATTTAAAAGGACAGGATTTAAGCACGTATGCCAATGAAACGTTTCGGGCTCAAGGCATCGGGCAGGCCGGAAAAGATAACGGGATTCTCGTCGTCGTGGCACCAAACGAAAAAGACCGGAATTTTCGGATTGAAGTCGGCTATAAGCTCGAAGGAATTCTGACCGACATCACAGCGGGACGGATTCTGGACAAATACGCCGTTCCGTATCGGGATCAAGGTGATTATGGCAAAGCAGCATCCGAAACGTACAAAGCGGTCGTCAGCGTCGTGTCAAAAGAACAGTCGCTTGAATCGCAGGATCCGGTCAAGAAAAGTACGGACGGCGGTTTGAGTACTTGGGCAAAAGTCCTGATCGGTGCCGGTCTTGTCCTCTTGCTGTTCCTCGACATGAAGTTCACCGGGGGCATGTTCTTCTTTGCCATCATCAATATCTTTTCCGCCATCATGCGTGGCGGTGGAGGTGGTGGCGGTGGCAGCCGGGGTGGCGGCGGAAGTTCCGGCGGCGGCGGCGCGGAAAGGTAATAAACAGACATGACTATTTTTTCAACTATCGCTGCCTTTTACGGCATCATGACCGTTATCGGATTTATCTCGATGTGGCGGGATAAACGTAAATCCCAGCAACATGCCTGGCGGACGCCCGAAGCCACCTTGTTGATGATTGCTTTTTTGGGCGGCGCTCTCGGGACGCTTTTGGCAATGCAACTCGTCCGGCATAAAACACGGACCGCCAAATTCCAACTCTTTGTACCGTTAGCAATTTTACTGCATGCTACGCTTTGGATTTTGTGGATTCGATCGTAATCCTTTAAATTATGTACCGATTAACCGATAAAAAAGACAGGATGGTTCATCAAAAGATGAACTGTACCTGTCTTTTTTTTACTTTGGTCAATTGAAAGACAAATAGTTGATATCAGGTTTATTTATAGATTATCTTCGGGTAAAGACTTTAACTAATTTAATAAATACATCTTTTACAGACGTATTTTACCAAGAGAGGTGGACACCCATTCATGTGGCATCCTTGCGCCGAATGTACAACAACAATCCGTTTTATCGAGGCCGGTTCTTTACATATTCAATCGCCTGCGCCAGAAGTATTTTCTTACAGTTCATTTGAGCAGTTGGAACAAATCCTTAGCTCTACGTTACAGATTGGGGATTTTCCGGTTTCCTGCCGGGCGAACGGATCACGTCTCGTGACACCTGTACTTGCAGCTTCTGTTTTGCTCGAACAGTTGAAGAGCCGACAAGCCATTGATTTCATTCAAAACGGCATCATGACGAGTCATCTGCAACCAATCTTCAACATTCAAGACAACTCACTTTTTGCGAATGAAGCGTTGCTTCGGGCCGCCGATCAAACGATTCCGATGTCCCCGGGTCTGCTCTTTTCGACGGCTTCCAAAATGGGGCTTCATTCCCGACTCGATCAACGGGCGCGTGAAGAAGCGATTCGGGCAACACATCTGGTCGGTGGAACGCAAAAAACCTTTATTAACTTCCTCCCTTCAACCATCTACAATCCGGAGTACTGCCTGCGTCATACGTTCGAAATCGTCGAACGGTATAACGTCGATCCAAGCCGGCTCGTGTTCGAAGTCGTCGAGACGGAAAAAATCGAAGACGTCAATCACTTGAAACATGTCTTCGAACAATATAAAAAACAAGGCATCCAAGTAGCACTCGATGATGTCGGTGCCGGCTTCTCGACGCTTGATATGTTGTCGTTACTCCAACCGGATTATGTCAAAATTGATCGTGCCTTCATCTCAAACTGTGACACTGTAACAGAAAATGAAGCCTTTTTACGAAAAGCGCGTCATTTAACAAAAGAGATGGGGATTCAGATTCTTGCGGAAGGCATCGAACGTCAGGAAGAACTCGATCTCTGCCGCGAACTTGGATTTGATCTCGGACAAGGTTATCTGCTCGGCCGTCCCGCACCGTACTCAGAACTGGCAAAAGCACAGTAATCGTAAAGCCCCTCTCCTCCGCTTCGAGGAAAGGGGCTTTATCTTATATTTCCATCAAGATATGAGTACTGCTTCCCGGTCATTTTTCATTAAGGCCGAAAGAACGGTCGCCTTCGACCAATCCGTCGCAATCAGTTGACAGAGCAGTTCCTGACCAATTCGTTGCGCCAAGTCGGCTCGCTCCGCTTCCGTCAATCCTAGATTTGTACTCGTCGTCGGTTGTTTGTTTTCAATCAAATACTTTCGCAACTCTGTATAGGACACTGTTTCACCTAACAATAACTCCTGAATCAACAAGCCGTAACCGACTTTACTTCCGTGTAAAATCCGGTTCGTCGACGGGAACGGAGATAACGCATTATGAACACCGTGACCAATCGCCCCACGTGTTGCTTCGTCACCGAATCCACCGACACTTCCGGCAAGCGGAATGACCGTCTCCACCAGATGTTGAATCGGGGACGAATACTCCTGAAATTGTTTTGGACTGATCGGTGTCTGCAAAATTAATCGTTTACAGTGTTCTGCCATCCGTAAGGCCGATTCGACGACAGGATGGTCAGAAGTCGATCCGCTCAGCGCCCGGGCTTCGTACCATTTCGCTAATGTATCGACCAGTCCGGCAACAAAATAATCATATGGACTGGCTGCTAAAATCCGATGGTCGAGCAATAATGCTTCAATGACGACAGGAATCGTGTCAAAACGAAGGTACCGACCCCGTTCATCATACATGACACTAAGGGGTGTCCACGGGGCACAGTTCGAGACGATCGTCGGAATGACAATCAACGGGCAATTTCGTTTGACGGCCACTTGTTTGGCCGTATCAATGACGGACCCGCCGCCAAGAGCGATGATGATGTCGTACGCGGCACATTGTTCTGTAAGCTCTATTACCTGCTGATCTGTACAATGTCCGGAAAACAGCAGCTTCGGCAATTCCGGCAAATACTGTTCGGACGATTTTAATGCCTGTTCACCGTGAATCAGCACCGCTTTTCTCCCCCGTAACAATTCTGAAAGCCGATCGACGGCTTGTTCTTCGTGTATGTATTGTAAAACGGCTTGACGAATCATCCTGATCCCTCCCATTATTTGTTAACGCTCAGTATACGGATTTCCTAGCGCCAATTCAACCCTTCCTTTGATTCGATTTTCGAAAGTGAAAAGCGTAAACTGGGTAAGACAGGATTATTATCTTAAGGGGGAATTCAAATGGAATTCGTTACGTTGAACAATGGGCTGGTCATGCCGCAACTCGGATACGGTGTGTTTAAAGTCCCGGAACAGGAAGTGTATGAAGCGGTGCGGGAAGCTTTACGGGTCGGCTACCGTTCCATTGATACGGCAATGATTTATGAAAACGAGGCCGGTGTCGGTCGCGCCTTAAAGGATTCGGGGATTCCACGGGAAGATATCTTTTTGACGACAAAGGTTTGGAATAAGGATCAAGGTTATGAACGGACACTGGCCGCGTTTGAAACCAGTCTCCAAAAGCTCGGGGTTGATTACGTTGATTTATACTTGATTCATTGGCCGATGCCGGACGAGGATTTGTATATGGATACGTGGCGTGCTTTAGAACAGCTGTATCGAGATGGCAAAGCAAAAGCGATCGGAGTATCGAATTTCCACATTCCGCATTTAACACGGGTATTGGAAGAAGGAACCGTCGTCCCTGCCGTCAATCAAATCGAACTGCATCCGTTCTTAAGTCAGGAAGCGATTCGCGCATTTTGCCAAAAGAACGGGATTGTCGTCGAAGCCTGGAGCCCGTTGATGAAGGGACGCGATGCCTTAACAGACCCGGTCATCACAGACATCGCGGCACGTCACGGTAAGACACCTGCTCAAGTCGTTCTCCGTTGGCATCTTCAGCATGACATCATCGCGATCCCGAAATCCGTCACACCAAGCCGGATTCAGGAAAACTTGGACATCTTTGATTTTGTGTTATCACCGGATGACATGCGACAAATCGATCAGCTCAATCGGAATGAGCGGACCGGCTCGAATCCGGACGAGATGCATAAAAAATAAGACGATGCCCACATCACTGTGAACATCGCCTGATGCAAAGAGGCTGACACGTCCGTCAGTCTCTTTTTTTAGATTAACGATCCAAATCGTTTCCGTGATCCTGTTTCGCCACATCATCGGAGTGATCCACAGAACGGGTCGGACGGTGCAGTTGTTCTTTTTTCTCATCCGAATGTTCCTCATGACGTTCCTTTTGTTCTTCCCACTCCGGACGTTTAAAATCGTCGTCCCGGCGCATCGCAATGTCCGGTTCACGGTTACTGTCCAGTTTGGCATGCTGAATGGCCTCTTCGTCTTGCGGCATCTTGTCGGTTCCGGCACGATGCAAATCGATTTCCGCATGCTCCTCTTTCGAATCCTTATCGACGTCAAGCGGATTTCCCGAACCGAGTTGTGCATTTGAATTGGCATCGTCTGATGTATGCGTTTCTTCGTAACTGCCGTAACGTACTTTGACGTCCGGATGTGTATTGTCCGTATTTAAGTGGGGATCGAACTGAATGTCCTGAACTTCCAGCAACAGTACGAACCCGCCGCCTTCGACTTCCGTTTTATGGACTTCAACTTGATCTTCCGGTAGATCGAGCGAACCAAACAGATCGTCCACTTCCTGATCGCGTCCCTGATTCCCGCGAATCCGGTCAATCCACGACGGTTTCGTCGTCGCGATTTCCGCGTCCATCTGACTGCGGACCAGTTGAAGATTCGATTTTTCTTTAACGATGATATAAAAATCTTCTTCGCGATGACCTTGCTGATGCAACTCATCCATTTTTGAAATCAGTTCTTCTTCTTTATAAAACGTTCCGATATACTGTTTCGTTTTCATATCCATCCATCCCCTTATGCACGAATTTAATGACGTACTTGTCTTATAAGGAGTATTTCCTTTTTTCAGCTAAAATATGCCACCCAGTCGGCTCAAACAGGAAAAGTAATCTAAATGATATGTTTATTCGCCTGCAAGCTTCAAGCCGATTGTCGCACTGAGAATCAAACCGATACAGACAATCCGTTTCCAGTCCTTCGCTTCGTTGTAAAAAATCATGCTGAGAATCGTACCGCCTGCCGCTCCAATGCCCGTCCAGACCGCATAGGCTGTTCCCATCGGCAACTCATTCATCGCCAAGGTCAGGAATAAAAAACTGAACCCAAAACCAGCGAACATCAGCAACAGATTTTTAACGTTTTTTTGTTGATTGTACGTATTGATCAAAACGACACCAAGCATTTCAAACAATCCGGCCAGAATCAAATAGAACCAACTCATTGTTGTTCCCCCTCCCCGCTGACTAATTTCAAACCGATCACCCCTACGAGCAAGACCGCGATCAAGATCAACTTGATGACGGAGGCGGACTGATCAAACAAGACGATATCCGTCACGACCGTTCCTGCTGTGCCGAGTCCGACGAAAACGGCATAGACTGTTCCGACCGGCAGATGATTACTGACCTTGATTAAAACCGTGAAACTGATAATGATACTGACCACAGTCGCCGCCCATTCAAGTGGTGTCGTAGCGTGCTTTAAGCCGATGACCCAGCCGACTTCAAAAAAGGATGCCAGAATGATGCTGAACCAATATTTTGCCATGTCATTTCCTCCTTCAGTTCGAATCAAACAAAAAAGCCCGGGAGCAAGCGTAAAAACGCTTTACTCCCGGGCTTTTATCCCTCCGTTGCATAAGGTTTCCCTTATGTTCCTCCCTTGGTCCAGCCGAACGGAACCCTAGAGGATACTTATACTGTTCATTCGATACACCGACTTTAGCACGCTTGATTTTGCCTGTCAAACAGGAAAATCGGGCTGAACAGCTAATATCTTATAGAGAGTCCACTACAGAGGAGGAGTCCATCATGCGCTATAAAATCAACGAGCAACTGCGAATCCGTCGTTTCACTCCAGAAGATTTAGAAGCTGTCCATGCCTATGCCTCAAAACCGATTGTCAGTCAGTATCAATCGTGGGGACCCAACTCCGAAAGCGACAGTAAACAGTTTATTCATGATGCTCTCGAGAGCGAACTTGAAAATCCACGCCGCCGTTATGTCTTTGCCGTCACCTTCCCGGACGACCGTGTCATCGGAGCCGGTGAACTGGTAATCACCGATACCGAACACAAGATTGCCGAAATTGGTTATATCCTGTCACCCGATGAATGGGGAAACGGCTATGCAACGTCCGTTGCGGCATTTTTACTCGAATTCGGATTCGAAAAACTGGAGTTACACCGGATTACTGCCACGTGTGACCCGCGAAATGTCGCTTCAGAACGTGTTCTTCAGAAAGTTGGGATGACGAAAGAAGGACAGCTGCGTGAAACCGTCTATCTCGAAGATCATTGGCGCGATTCGCTCATTTACGGCATGCTCGATTGGGAATGGCAAGTCGATCACGAAGACGATCCCGCATAATTCAGACGGTGCCTCTTTAACACGAGGTACCGTTTTTTTAACGTCATACCGTCTCTTGTATCATTTGGATGATGATTTACTTTTTTTGATATCTTTTTACACCATTAAAAATGAACATGGTAAACTTAGTTTTAATTGGAGTAAAAATTAATTTTCTATAGAAATGGAGTTTTATATACGATGCCTCTTTCAAAAAAATGGTTCACGTCACTCGCTGCTTCCGTCATGCTGTTCAGTTCTTTCCCGATCAGTCCGCTGGCAGAAGGAAATGATTCAGCCGCCGTTGTCGACGAGCAAACAGAAGTGGCGACCGGTAAACAGTTTACCGAGACTGCTACCCCGGTCTTTGAAACAACGGAAAGTACAGCCGCAGTCAGCACCCTGCCTGCCGCTACTGAAGTCGAGACGTTCGGAGTCGAAGGTCTCTTTACCCGCATTAAACTCGATGGTGTCTACCGTTTTGTGAAGACAGACCAACTGGCGGATACTCCGACGTATCCGAAAATTGACAGTCAGTATACAAATAAAGTGACAGCCCTGTATTCATCGGCAGATTCGTCGGCAGCAACCGCTCAGACATTTGCGCCAAACAGCAAAATCGATACATATGGTCAGGTCGGTCTCTTCACCCGCGTCAAACAGGATGCCGATTATCTGTTCGTCCTGACGGCGGATTTAAGTACAACCCCTGTCTATTCGGCGACAGGAGAACGGTTCGTCCAACAGAAAACACCGGTCTATCCGACCGCCGACACCACACAAAAGCCGCTTGCCACTTTGACACAAAATGATTCCATCAAGACATTCGGGACGTCAGGGAATGTTACCCGGATTGAGTGGAACGGTACATATGCTTTCGTCTTAACGGCTCACCTCGGGACGAAACCAGTCGTCTCCTATGAAGCAACCGGTAAAAAGTACAGCCAACAAACTGCCAACGTTTATCCAACCGCCGCAACGACAGGGACACCACTCGGCATATTGTCCCAAAATCAACTCGTCGACATCTACGGCGTATCCGGTGCCTATACACGCGTCCGCTTAAACGGCGTCTATGGATTTGTCCTGACAGCTCAGTTAGGCGATCTGGAGTTTTTTGCGCAGACAGCCCGACTTTATGTCCAGTCACCTACTCCAATCCGCCAAGCACCTAACGCATCGAGTCCCGTCTTAAAAGAACACCAGACAAATACCTTGCTGACGGTATATGGCACAAGCGGTGCCTACAGCCGGATTTTATTCAACGGACAGTATGCCTATGTCCTGACGAGCGCACTTGCTCCTTTAAAAGTCTATGCCAAAACAGCTCGTTTATACGTCCAGACACCGACGGCAATCCGTTCCGCACCTAATGCATCCAGTCCCGTCCTCAAGCAGCATCAGATGAACACGCTGTTAACGGTCTACGGAACAAGCGGTGCCTACAGCCGGATTCTGTTCCGCGAACAATACGCCTACGTCTTAACGAGTACGCTTGCTCCGACAAAAGTCTATGCCAAGACAGGTCTCCGGTATGCGAGCAAATCAACAGCGATTTTTAAAGACACGACGGCAAAAACGATTATCCGTACAATGAAGCGCGCAGAACAGATTGACATTTATGGCACAAGCGGTTCCTACACACGCGTTAAGCTTGGTTCCGTCTACGCTTACGTCAAGACAGCCGATCTCGTGACGAAAAAACCGGATTTGTATGATGTCACCGGAATCCGTTACGTTCTCGATGATAAAGTCGTCGTTCATCCAAAAGCCAGTCTGACAGGAAAAATCGGCACTCTGAAGAAAAATGCACAACTGTCGATTTACGGTACAAGCGGCTACTACACACGGGTCAAAATTGGAACGACATTTGGCTTCGTCGACTCGAGCAGACTTGGCTTAAACAAACCGGTCGCGCGCCCGAAAGTCGGCACCGTCTTTTATGTCCACTTTGATCAGACGCCGCTCTTCTCAGCCGATGTCGCTTACAGCCGCCCTGCCGGTTATTTGAGTAAAGGCACAAAGTTGATTGGTCTGAAAGCAATCGACGATGACTTTTGGCAAGTCCGCTTGCCGAACGGAACAACCGGTTATGTCATCAATCCGTACATCGGAACAACAAAACCGGATATGCGTTACACCCAACAAGCGATTAACCGTCAAAAAATCTATACGGTCAAAGCAACATCGTCTTATTTTGCGACACCGGTCAGTCCGAAAAGTGCCGGATTGGTGGAACAGGGAAAACGTGTTTATCCCCGGTACCGGGTCGGTAATTTTTATGTCATCCAGTCCGGCTGGTCCCCTGTTTATCTGCCGGTCAGTGCCGTCACGGTCAAGACGGATACACGGATTGCACAGAAAAATACATCGCGCGGTGAAAAGTTGATTCAGGCAGCCGCCAAACACTTGGGAACACCATATACATGGGGTTCGCAAACAGCAGCCAACGGTGGGTTTGATTGTTCCGGACTGATTCATTACGCGACGAATGAAGCCGGGAAATACGGTGGCCGGACGAACGTCAGCGGCTACTGGTACGGGGCGTTCTTTACGAATCGACGGACGACAATCAGCAGCGGGAAACGGTCGGATATCGTCTTCTTCGAAAATACGTACACGGATGGACCGTCACACATCGGTATCATGCTCGATAATGAATATTTCATTCATGCCGGCGGCTCACAACTGCAAATCAATTCGATTTACGAACCACGTTGGCAGGAACATTTCCTCGGCTTTAAATCGATGTAACAACGAAAAAGGCGTATGGCCCCTTTCGGATCCATGCGCCCTTCTTTCCTTGATTTAGAATGTCATCTCGACGTACTTCGTCACTTGACGATCCTCCAGGTATAACTCGATTTGTTCCCGGTATGCTTTATAATGATCAGATGCGATATGCGCTTCCAGAGCCTCTTCGTCCCGGTACACTTCATAAAGCATGAACTGATGTTCATTTTCAATCGATTGATGTAATGTATAACGCAAGCAACCCGGTTCATTTTGTGCTGCTTTGTAGACTGTGCTTAAAATCGGAAAGACTTGATCGGCTAATCCTGCTTTGACTGTAAGAACGGCATTGACGATGATTTCACCCATATGTTGATTCCTCCTCTGATTGATTACCTCTATCTGTACCCGTTTTTACTCAAGACATACCGAAAAGGATGATTTCGATGCAAGAAAATTTATTCACCTACTTAACTGAGTATGAATCAGAGATGATTCGTTTACGCCGCGACTTTCACCGCCATCCGGAATTATCGTTTCAGGAAGTCCGGACTCCCGCTAAAATCGCCGCTTTTTATGACGCCCTCGGTATTCCTTACCGGGCGAACGTCGGTGGCAGCGGAATTGTCGCGACGCTGACAGGAACACGTCCCGGGAAAACAATCGCCATCCGGGCCGATTTTGATGCGTTACCGTTGCAGGAAGAAACCGAGTTATCGTTCCGTTCGATTCGTCCCGGTGTCATGCATGCCTGCGGACACGACGGTCATACGGCGATTGTTCTCGGACTGGCCGCTGCTTTTCATGCCATACAGGATGAACTGGCAGGTACTGTCGTCTTCATTCATCAACACGGTGAAGAAGTGTTCCCCGGCGGTGCCATCCAGATGATTGAGGACGGTTGTCTCGACGGTGTCGATGCCATCTTCGGCACCCACCTCGAAAATGATCTTCCGGTCGGATCAATCGGCTATCACAGCGGTCATACGTTATGTGCGATCGATGAATTTGAAATCGTTGTTCATGGTCAAGGCGGTCATGCCCAGGCCCCGCACCGGACACAGGATGCGCTCGTCGCCGGTGCCCAGCTTGTCTGCAATCTCCAGCATCTCGTCAGCCGGCGGGTTGATCCGTTTGAGCCGGCTATCGTTGCGATCGGTTCGTTCCACGCCGGAACGGCTCCGAACATCGTCACCGGTGAAGCCCGGATCGTCGGAGAAATCCGGACGTTCAATGAACAACTCCGGCACCAGTTACGTCAACAGGTGGACCTCGTCGCCCGGACGACCTGCACCGGAGTCGGCGCTGATTATTCGATCGATTTCACGACCGGTTATCCGTCGCTTTGGAATCATCCGGATGAAACACAGCTCGTCCAGGAAGCCGCCGGTTTTTTACCGGAAGCACAGGTTCGCGAGATGAAACCGATGATGGCAGCGGATGACTTTGCCTATTACCTCGAAAAAGTACCGGGCAGTTATTTCTTCACGGGCTCTGCAAAAACGGATGGGCGGACGATTTATCCGCAACACCATCCGAAATATGAAATCGATGAGCGGGCTCTACTGATTGGAGCGAAAACGTTAGGAGCGACCGTTCTTCGTGCCCTGCAAACATAAGGATTGACTTTCCACTTTTATGAATGGTATTATCATCCCAATGATAACGAACTTACATCAACTTCATATAACACTTATCAAGAGTGGACCGAGAGATCTGGATCGATGACGTCCCAGCAACCTGCGTACAGCAAGGTGCTACGACCAGCAAAGCGAAAGCTTTGGTTGATAAAAAGCGGCGACTCCTTTTGCAACCAAGCAAAGGAGTCGTTTTCGTTTTCTCACTGTCAGACATGACAGGATTAAGGCTCAAGAAGCCAAGGGAAAGGGAGAGATGACATGGAAAAAGCAACATTTGCAGGAGGATGTTTCTGGTGCATGGTGACACCATTTGAGGAACTGCCGGGGATTCACAGTATCGTATCCGGCTATACAGGAGGACATGTCGACAATCCGACATACGAGCAAGTCAAAACCGGAACGACCGGACATTCCGAAGTCGTCGAAATTACATTTGACCCGGCGCTGTTCTCATACGAACGGTTACTCGAACTGTACTGGCCGCAAACGGATCCGACCGATGCCGGCGGACAATTCCAGGACCGCGGGACACAGTATGCTCCGGCGATTTTTTATCATACGGAAGAACAACGCCTTGCAGCAATTGCTTCGCGTGACGCCTTAGCGGCGACAAACCGTTTTAAACAACCAATCGTCACCCGGATCGAACCGGCACACGCCTTCTATCCGGCGGAAGAATACCATCAGGACTTCCACAAAAAAAATCCGACGCACTACAAAAAAGACCGGAAAGCATCCGGTCGCGATGCCTTTATCGATGTCGCCTGGAAAGAAGAAGTCACTGTCTGATTCAGCTTCAAAAAGAGATCACCCTTTCACGCACTTTACCAGTAGAAGTGGCGTGAAAGAAATGATCTCTTTTTTTATATCTTTTTTTCTTCAGGAAATGACTTTAACATCTTCCACTTCTTCTGTATCCTCTGCGACCTGATACCGTTTCAGGACAAAGATGCCGCTGAGCATGACGGCCAGACCGATGATTTGACCGAACGACAACTCGACTTTCGGTAAACCGAACCAGCCAAAGACGTCGACACAGAGCGCAAAACTGAGTTGCGAAATCAGGACGACGGAAATCGCAATCGACGGTCCGAGCAACTGAATTCCCCGCATGACACAAAAGACAACCCCGACACCAACGAAACCGCCAAACAGATAAAGCGGTTCGACTTCGGCCAGCCCCGCAAGCGTTCCACCCCGAAAGAAGATCAATGCGAGCAACGACCCGAGCAGTCCGACAAAAAAGACTAATGTCGTCGTCGCCCAAGCACCGAAGGCATGACTCATCCGTGCATTTAAAACGGTCTGTAAACTGATCATCATTCCTGCGACGATGGCACAAAACATTCCGAGTCCCATTCTAATCCCTCCTATTCCATTCAGGCAAATGAAAAAATCAAGACGCCGGTCAACATCAAGCCGACACCGACCCACTGCCCGGTATTACTGCTTTTTTTAATGACTCCAAACCAGCCGTTCAAATCAATCACAAAGGCACACAAAATCTGGGCGACAAGTAACAGCGACATTGCCCATGTCATCCCGAGCAATTGAATCGACGTTAGTTCCGTCACGACGACCAGGACACCAAGCAATCCGCCGCTTGCGTAAATCAGCGGCAAAGTGCGGAAACCGCCGATTTTTCGGTCGCGGACAAATCCGTAAATTAATAAACAGCCGATCAGACCGACGAAATGGACGATCGTCACGGAGATCCATGGCCCTACCGCGTCACCGAGCCGGGCATTAAAGATCCCTTGCAATGCGATGAACAATCCGCTGAATAAAGCAAAAACGATTCCTTGCATCTTCATCCTCCTTTTTCTCTAATTATGAGTAGAACGTATTTTACACTCATTTGAAAGGACAAATGTCCTGAACCACAAGAAAAAGAAGCAGACCAGATCGGTCGGCTTCTTTTTCTTGTACGCTACTGGAGTGTCCGGTACATGCGTTCGATCCGTCCGAACGCATCATCCATCATCCGGTTAAACAGCTCCGCGACGGTCGGAACATCGTCAATCAAACCGGAAATCAGACCTGCATTGACGTATCCTGCCGTCTCGTCCCCCTCAAGGGCTCCTTTGATATGAAACGATTCGTTTGTCTGTTCCTGAAAAGCCGTGAGTGACGTCGGCTGCAGTGCCTCGACATACGGTCCGTTCAACACCCGCCGAACCTGTCCGACTTCACGACCGATGATTCGTGTTTCCAGATCGTCCGCCTGCACAAGATGTTGTTTATACTGCTCATGCACACGGGATTCCTGTGTCGCAATCAATCGAGTGCCGAGCTGCACACCTTCTGCTCCGAGCATCCAGGCAGCGGCAAGACCACGCCCGTCGCCGATGCCGCCGGCGGCAAGGACAGGAATCGTGACATGATCCGCAATTTGCGGAATCAAGGTCATCGTCGTCAACTCAAGCGGTGAATTGATGCCCGCCGCTTCGACGCCTTCCGCCACCAGTACATCAATCCCTGCCTGTTCAGCTTTAATCGCCTGTTTGACCGAAGCAACGACTCCGATCGTCTGGATCCCCGCCTGCTTTAACTTGGACAAAAAAGGAGCCGGATTACCGGCCGACAAGGATACGACCGGAATCCGTTCCTCAATCGCCAACTCAACCAACTGTTCGGCATGGGGCGAGACGCGGATCGCGATGTTGAGGGCAAACGGACGTGATGTCAAACGGCGTGTTGCTTCGATTAACTGTCTGACTTCAGCAAGTGTCATCGTCCCGCATCCGATCGTTCCAAGCCCTCCGGCATTTGAGACGGCTGCGGTCAGTTCGGCATGGCTGATATTCCCCATCCCGCCTTGAATAATCGGGACATCAATCTTTAATTTGCTGCATAGACGAGACATGGTCTCCCTCCGTTTCCGTTGTCAGGAATGGTATACTAAGTAAGATTGAATTTTAATTCATTTTTTAGAAAAGAGGCGTTTTCATGAAGATTCCGTACCGTGATAGTTCTCCGCAGCTCGCCACAAATGTCTTTGTCGCTCCCGGCGCTTTTTTGATCGGCGATGTGACCGTCGGGGAAGAGTCGACGATTTGGTTTAATGCCGTCCTCCGCGGCGATGAAGGTCCGATCACGATCGGCAAACGTTGCAGCATTCAGGACAATGCGACCATCCACCTCTACGAAGGAGCCCCGGTCATCGTCGAAGATGAAGTGACGGTCGGACACAATGCCATTTTACACGGTTGTAAAATCGGCCGGCGCTCAATCGTCGGGATGGGGGCGACGGTTCTCGATCATGCCGATATCGGGGAAGAATGTATCATCGGTGCCAATACCTTAATCCCGTCCGGCAAAAAATTCCCGCCCCGTTCGCTCATTATCGGGTCACCGGGTAAAGTCGTCCGTGAACTCACGGCAGCCGATCTTGAGATGATTCAGGAATCGATCGATTCCTACGTCGATAAAGGGTATGCCTTCCGAAAACAGCTTGCTGATAATTAACGATCGGCACGAAAACGCTCATCTCGTTTCTTCGGGATGAGCGTTTTATTTCAGCGTTCTGCGAACAACGGATGTTCCGATGCATCATAATCGGCACTTTTTTGCGTCACATCGTGGGTTTCGCGAAAGATTGATTCAAAAAACCGGCTCGCCGGTTCTGCGAGCAACCGGTAATACTGTTCAAACAACAAGGCCGCGTGATGACCGCTCCACTCATCCGGCAACAGCTCCTGCGGCAGTCCGGGATCCGTAAATAAAAACTTCCGGTATTCATGGACGAGTGTCGTCCGTTCGACAAAACACTGTTCCTCATCCATTTCACCGAGCTGGATCCGGCTTTGATGGACGATGTAACGTCGGCTGTACTCAGCAATGAACCGTTCATATCGTTCCTGTAATTCATCGAGCGGAAAGGCCCGTTCGACCAGTGATTGATCCTGTTGCGGTCCATGGTATTCGCCGACAAAAAAGTCGACATACGCCTTGATATCATAAGCTTCAATCAACCGTTCTGCTTCTTTTTCAAGTGGGTTCGGCGAAATCCAGACACCGTTCGATAAATTTCCGAAGCCGCTCCACGACAACTCTTTCCGCAATTCATCACGGATTTGCCGTTTGTCTTCCGGAATCGTGTACATCAGCGTCCGCCATTTTCCGTCCCAGACATGAGGTGTCGATTTATAAATCCGCCGGGCGGCTTCTTCCATCCGCTCGACACCACGCGGGGTCAGCGAATAAAAACTTTTCGTGCCTTGTTTTTGTGAGGTGAGCCAGCCTTGCTTGACCATCCGGGAAACCGCGACCCGGACCGCCTGTTCATTATGACCAAACTCTTTGAGCAGACGAATCAGACTGCCGACCCAGATTTGATTGCCGTAATGACGGATGTAATCCCCGTAGACCGTAAAAATCATCGATTGTGTATTCGCACTCATGTCATTCACTCTCTCTTTAATATAACGTTTTTTTGTGTACCGTTAGTATACGTGTTATTTCAGAGAACGACCATCCTCATTTTCCTTGAAACTGCGGTGTCCGTTTCTCGGCAAAAGCACGTAACGCCTCCAAGCGGTCTTCCGTCGGGATGACGGTTTCATAGGCAGCTGTTTCAAGTTTCAAGCCTTCTGAAAGCGTATGATCAAGCCCTTGGTCGATTGCCTGTTTCGCCTGCCGGATGGCAATCGGTCCGTTGCGCAGCATCTCGTCGGCAAAAGCCAGACAGACTTCCATCAATTCTTCGACGGTCGGAACGACACGCGAGACGATGCCGTAACGTTCCGCTGTTTCCGCATCGATTTTTTTTGCGGTGAAAATCATTTCCTTTGCCCGGGTCTCCCCAATCAACCGGGGCAGACGTTGTGTCCCGCCGGCGCCGGGAATGATCCCGAAACTGGTTTCCGTTAAGCCGACGAGCGCACCGTTGACGATGATCCGGAAATCACAGGCGAGCATCCATTCGAAGCCTCCTCCGAGCGCATGACCGTTGACGGCAGCAATCGTCGGTTGCGGCAAACGGGCAATATCTGCGAAGACGTCACGAATCATTTCGACGTTCCGTCGGACTTCCGTTTCGTTTAACGTCACCCGTTCCTTTAAATCCGCCCCGGCACTAAATGCTTTCCCCGTTCCCGTGAAGAGAACGACCCGGATATCCGGCTCGCGACGGACGGTTGCGACGAGCTCGTTCAATTCGACCAGCGTCGGATAATCGAAACAGTTCAGCCGTTCCGGCCGGTCCACCCGAATAACGGCGACGTGATCCAAACGTTCCAAATGAATCATGTCAGTTCCTCCCGTTCAACAATGAGTGCAATGCCTTGTCCGACTCCGACACACATCGTTGCGAGACCATATGTCTGATTCGTCCGGCACATTTCGTGGATTAACGTCGTCAAAATCCGTGCCCCGCTTGCGCCGAGTGGATGACCGAATGCGATCGCACCTCCGTTGACATTAACTTTTTCCGGCGGTAATCCAAGCTCGTTCATACAGGCGACGCTTTGTGCCGCAAACGCCTCGTTGAGTTCAATCAAGTCCAGCTGCTCCACCGTCAAACCGGCCCGTTTCAAGACTTTCCGGGTCGCGTCGACCGGTCCGATTCCCATGACAGCAGGCTCAACACCGGCGACGGCACTGGCTCGGTAATAGGCAAGAGGCTTCAGACCAAGATGTTTCGCCGTTTCTTCGTTCATCAACAGCAAGGCGGCTGCCCCGTCGTTGACACCCGATGCATTTCCCGCTGTAACAGTACCGTTCGGAAACAGGCTTTTGAGCGTTCCAAGCTTTTCACGGCTTGTATCGGGACGCGGATGTTCGTCCGTATCGACTTCGATGACCTGTCCTTTACGTGTCGTATACCGGACCGGCACCAGCTCGGTTTGAAAACGATGTGTTTCCATCGCCTGCTTCGCCCGTTGCTGACTGGAAAAGGCAAAATCGTCCTGCGTTTCCCGCGAAATGCCGTACCGGGTTGCAACGTGTTCCGCCGTTTCCGGCATCGAGTCCGTTCCGTACATTCCTTGCAGCTTTTCATTGACGAACCGCCAGCCGATTGTCGTGTCATACAGCGTCGGATTCCCGCGGGCGAAACCCGTTTCCGGTTTGCCCATGACGAACGGAGCCCGGGTCATGCTTTCCGTTCCGCCGGCAATATAAATATCGCCTTCGTTCATCGCAATCGCCCGGGCTGCCGCAATGACGGCATCCAGTCCGGAACCGCACAGCCGGTTGACGGTTGTTCCCGCGACTTCTACCGGCAGACCGGCGAGTAAGCCGGACATCCGGGCGACATTCCGGTTATCTTCTCCCGCCTGATTGGCATTTCCGAAAATCACTTCTTCGATTTGCTTCGGATCGACATTCGGATTGCGGTCAACGAGGGCTTGAATGACACACGCCCCTAAATCATCCGGGCGGACGTCTTTCAGTGCCCCGTTATACCGGCCGATTGGTGTACGGACCGCATCAATGATCGCTACACGTCTCATCGTGTCTTCACCCCGCTGTCGGAATACTCATAGACACCGCGTCCGGTTTTTCGCCCGAGCCGTCCTGCTTTGACATACTGTTCGAGCAGTGGTGCCGGCCGGTATTTTTCACCCAATTTTTCATGCAGATACTTCAGATTGTTTAAACGGGTGTCGAGTCCGACGAGATCCCCGAGTTCAAACGGTCCCATCGGATAGTTCAGTCCAAGCTTGATCGCTTTATCAATTTCTTCCGGTGTCCCGAGTCCTTCCTGGAGCATATAAAACGCTTCATTTCCGACAAGGGCACTGATCCGTGACGTAACGAATCCGGGAAACTCCTGAATGACAACCGTCTCTTTTCCCATCTGTTGCGCAACGGTTTCGCAGATCATTACCGTTTCGTCCGATGTCTCAAGACCCCGTGCCAGTTCGACGAGCGGCATCTGGTGGACCGGATTAAAGAAATGCATCGCCATGACCCGTTCCGGACGTTTCGTAAACGACGCAATCTCGGTCGGGCTCATCGTCGACGTATTGGTCGCAAAGACACACTCCGCCGGCGCATGACGGTCCAGTGTCTCAAACACCATTCGTTTGATTTCGAGTCGTTCCGGAACAGCTTCGATTACGAGATCTGCTTCTTTGACCGCCTCTTCTAAATCCGTTGCATAACGCAAACGGTCGAACAGTTGACCGACTTCTTCCGTCGTCATTTTCCCACGGCTGACACCTTTATCCGCAATCGTTTCCAGTTCTTGCTGCGCTGACGCAAGCAGTTGTTGCTCCACATCGACGAGCGTCACGTCAAATCCGCTTGCTGCTGCGACGTACGCAATCCCTCTTCCCATCACACCTGATCCTACGACAACCATCTGTTGAACCATCATCTGATTTCCCCCTTTAAAAAAGCGTCCGGACGAACGTCCGCACGCTTTGGTTTTACAGTCCGAACGGATTAAGTGGACGACTGCCGTAGTACGACAGGATACTTTTCGTTTCCGTATATAAATCAAGCGTCTCGATGCAGAGTTCACGACCGAAACCAGATTGTTTGTAGCCGCCGAACGGTGTGCCCGGGAAGGCCGAGAACGGACAGTTGATCATGACGATACCGGCTTTGATTTGATTCGCAATCCGTGTCGCCCGCGCTCCGTCTTTTGTCCAAATCGCTGATCCGAGTCCGAACTCCGTATCGTTTGCGAGACGGACGGCTTCTTTTTCGTCCTTGAACTTCATCACGACGACGACCGGTCCGAAGATTTCTTCCTGGACGGCTTTCATGTCGTGTGTTACATCGGCAATGATCGTCGGTGCATACCAGAAACCTTCTTCAAAGCCGGCTACCTTCTCGACTTGACCCCCAGTCAAAATCGTAGCACCGTCCGCTTTTGCCGACTGGACATAACCGTCGATGACATCGAGTTGCTGTTGATCGATGATCGCTCCGACGTGTGTGCCTTTGTCGAACGGATTACCGAGCACCAATTGTTTCGTTTTCGCGACGAATTGTTCCATGAACGTATCGTAAATGTCTTCATGAATATACAGGCGTGAGCGCGCTTCGCACGACTGACCGCTGTTGTAGAAGATTCCGAACAACGAACCGTCGACAGCTGCCGTGATATCGGCATCCTCAAAGACGAGGTTCGGTGATTTACCGCCAAGCTCGAGCGTGACGCGTTTCAGACTTTCCGACGCCCGGCCCATGATATCTTTTCCGACTGGTGTTGAACCGGTGAAGGCCACTTTATCAACATTCGGATGCTCTACCAAATGGTTGCCGATTTCACGGCCCGATCCCGGAATGACGTTGACGACGCCCGCCGGTACACCGGCTTCGAGACAGATTTCACCCAGGATAATGGCTGTCAGTGGTGTCAGCGTCGCCGGTTTCACGACAACCGAACAGCCGACGGCAATCGCCGGTGCGACTTTCCACGCCGCCATCATCAACGGATAGTTCCACGGAATGATTTGGGCACAGACGCCGACCGGTTCTTTTTCCGTGTAGTTATGGAATTGACCCGGCACGTTATTGACGGATCCGCGGTGACCGACGATGGCACCGGCATAAAATTCAAAGTCTTCAATCGCTTGCGTGATTTGTCCCTGTGCCGCAGCAAGTGATTTCCCGGTATCCAGAATCTCAAGTTCCACGAGCTCATTAAAACGTGAACGCATGATGCCGGCAATTTTATTCAGCACTTGTGACCGGCGACCGACCGGCCACATTTTCCACTTCCCGTGATCAAAAGCATCACGCGCCGCCTGGACAGCACGATCGGCATCGGCTTTTGACGCTTTTGCGACTTCCGCGATGACTTCGCCCGTCGCCGGATTATAGGTTTTGAATGTCTCGCCTGATGTCCCTTCGACCTGTTCGCCGTTGATGACCAGATGATAGACGGAACGTTTCATCTCAATTGTTTTTTCATGTACCGTTGACATAGCTCCCACTCCTTTTAGTTTCCTTTGAATGTCGGTTGGCGTTTTTCAACGAAAGCTTGCATGCCTTCCGTCTGATCGTTCGTCCCGAATAGTAAGTAGAAATTGCGTCGTTCATGATCCATGCCGTCTTGCAACGACAGATTCCCTGCTTTATCGACCGCATCTTTAATCAGACGCACGGACATCACCGGTTGCGCTGCAATCCGCTCGGCCACTGTCAACACATGTGCTTCAAGCTGATCCGCTTCCACGATCCGGTTGATGATCCCGAGTTGCTGTGCTTCCGATGCCGGCATCCGGTCTCCCGTCCACAACCATTCCAGTGCCCGTGTCCGACCGATCCGTTTCGTCAACCGTTGTGTCCCGCCGGCTCCCGGCATGACGCCGAGTCCGACCTCCGGAAACGCAAACTGCGTCTCGGGTGTCGCATAGATTAAGTCGCAGGCGAGAGCCAGTTCAAACCCTCCGCCGAGCACAAAGCCATGAACGGCCGCAATCAACGGTTTATGCAGCCGGCTGATTCGGTCCCAATCCGCAAACGGATCAAGCAATTCCATCGAAACCGGGGTTGCGTCGACCATCTCCTCGATGTCGGCTCCGGCGGAAAAGGATTTTCCTTCACCGTTCAGGACGATGACCGCAACCGTTTCATCCTGATCGAACCGCTCCATCGCTTCGACGATTTCCCGGATCATCGCCCGGTTTAAGGCATTGTAACGCTCCGGACGGTTCAGCCGGATCCGGCCGATCCGACCGTCGATACTCGCCTTAACGTACTGTGGCGTCAGCATGGACTTCTTCACCAATCATCAGCGTTACAAGATCTCCCGCAAAGCCCATCAAATCTTTCCCGGATGCTTTCCCTTCAAGCGAACGCATGCCGGCTTTCATTGTTTCATGGCTTTCGTAGACCATTTCGCACATCAGATAATATTTCCCGTCTCCGCCCATCGGTGAACCGACGATTTTCGTGACCGTCATCTGTTGCAGACCGGGAATCTTGGCCGTCAGCGGACCATGGACATTAAAGTAATGCTCGTCAAACTGTTCCTTGTTTTCCGGATGTGTATAAAGCGCGATTAGTTTTACCATAATGATTACCTTCCTTCACATGAGAGTAGAGACGGGTTTCATCGCCTCGAATGGATTTTTGCATGATTTACAGTATAAAATGCTGCGACAAGCTGTCGGACCAAACAGATTTTCAATCGAGACGAACGTCGATCCGCAGTACGGACAGTCGATTTCCCATTTCCCATCGACGACCCGCGGCGGGGCAATCCCAAACGACTTCAGACCGGCAATCCCTTGTTCCGTAATCCGGTCCGATGTCCAGGGTGGATCAAACAGGAAGACGACATTGACCGTATTGACCCGAGGTACTTGCAACAACGCGGATTCCGTATTTTTTTGAATGATATCAAGCGCCGGACATCCTAAAAATGTCGGCAGCAGTGTCACCCGGACATCGTATCCGAACAGTGTCTCCGTCCATTCCGTCGCTTCGACCATCCCGAGATCCAGGATACTGACCGCATCGATTTCCGGATCCTTGACCGTATCGAGCGCCTGCCGGATCTCCTGTTCTAAACGTGTCGTCATCTGCCGTTCCCCCTTCACCATACCGCTGACTGATCGAGCAGATACACTTCCCCGAGCGTCGATAAGGCATCGTTCAAATCAGGCGAGTGCTCACCGTTTCGTCCGTTGTAGGTCATCTTCATTTCCGGCAACGTGACGTTTAGATCGACGAGCACCGGCGTCAGTGCCTGATACCAGCGATCCAGTAAAATCCCCTGACCTTCAATCAACCGCATTTCATCAATCAGTTCTGACGCTTCCCCGTAATCAAACAGATCACCGAAGTCTGCCAGCACCCGTTCAAGCGCCGCATCCATTTTCTGACGGGCTGTTTCCGTCGATTGATACAGCTGGGTGAACCACGTCTGCCAGTGCAGCAGATGATAATACAACTCCATGTTGACCTTGACGGCGAGGGCCGCAAGCGGCGTATAACTGCTTTTTTTCAAAGAATCAATCCGAACCTTTTTCGCGAGCGTATAACAATAGTTGCGGACAACGGCGTAGGCCCAGTCGTATTCCGGGTTTTCCATATAATAGCCCGGTCCGTTGACGCGTTCGACGAGAACGGAGTTTTTCCGTTCGTGCGCAAGCCGGACGTGTGCGAGTGCATCGGCTTTTCCTTCTCCGATTTCTTCAAGCAGCTGATAGTACATCGCCGCATGCCCCATCGAATCCTGGGCAATCGAGGATGACGCGACATCTTCTTCGATATGCGGTGCGGGCCCTAACCACTCTGATCCCCGGTAGGCGTATAAAAAGTCATCATCCGCCAGTTGATAGAGCAGTGAAGCCAACGCTAAACGTTCTGTTTCCGTCATTTCGAATCGCCTCCTTGCCAGGACATGATTTCTTTTTCATCGAGCATCTGTTGCTCATAATGACGCCATTTTTTCTTCAGGTAACCGTACCCTTTCGTCGTCCGGTAATCTTTGTTGTCGAGCCGTTGCAGCATCAGCTTTTCATCCGGTGTCATTCCCCGGATATCGGCCCGTTTGACGACCCAGATGTCGACGACCGGTTCGCGGCGCATGAAATTTTCCTGCGCCATCAGTAGAGCCATCTCTTTATTCGGTGCCAGTAAACTGAACTGATGCGTAAAGGCTGCATTCGGCGTCCGTTTACTGAACACTTCGAACTCTTGATAAAACGTTTCCGTCATGGTCTTTCCTCCTTCAGCCGATCGTCTCAGCAAGTGCCTCGCGCACCCAGGCATTGTTTTGATATGAAGTTTGGCGTAAGGCGAGCCGTTCCTTCGAACGGGGACCGCCGCCCTGAATGATTTTCTTGAATTCCGTCCAGTCCGGCTGGGCGTAAATCCATTGTCCGGTTTCCTCATCAAACCGTAATGTCGGATCCGGAATGATGAGACCAAGCGAACGGATACGGGGAACATATTTCGTAAAGAAATTTTGCCGCAACTCTTCGTTTGTCTTCGTCCGGATTTTATAAGCGATCGTCACGTCCTGTTTGGACGTACCGGTCGTTTCTTTTGATGCCGGACCGAAGAACATCAACAGGGATTCCCACCACTCGTCCAGCGATTCCTGAATCATTGCTTTTTGTTCCGGTGTCCCTTCTGCCAGAGCCATGATGATTGATTCGCCGTGCTGGGCATGGAACACTTCTTCGGCACAAATCCGTTGCAATGCCCGTGCATACGGTCCGTAGGAAGCTCCGAGCATGTTCGTCTGGGTAATGATTGCTGCCCCGTCGACGAGCCAGCCGATTGTCCCGGCGTCTGCCCAGGAACGGGTCGGCATATGGAAGACGTTATGGAATTTAAGACGTCCCGTGAATAAGTCATCCATCAGATCCGCCCGTGTTTTTCCGTACGGTTTCATCAAGTCCTCAACGACCCGAAGCAGGAGTTGACCATGTCCCATCTCATCCTGGACTTTTGCCATGATACCGAGTTTCCGGCGTAAGGACGGCGCTTTCGGCACCCATTCTTTTTCCGGTAAGGCGCCCATGATTTCACTGATGCCGTGCATCGAAATCAATTTGATCAGCGTGTCCCGGTAGAAATCAGGCATCCAGTCGTCGGCTTCAATTTTTTCCCCGTTTTCGATCCGTTCTTTAAATCGTTCCATTTTTTCCTCTTCGGTCATGACCGGTGGTTCAAAAAGATGCGTCGCATCGTACATTTCATTTCCTCCTTTGCTTAAACAAACTTCTTCTCAGACTCTGTGCGACGGTCGATGATTCGGACGGCCTTGCCTTCAGACCGCGGAAGTCCATATGGTGGGTGACAAATCAGATCCACTGATATCAGACATTCTGTTTTCATCGCATGACAGATGACCCGCTTCAGCTCTTCGGCAACCGTCCCAGCTTCGAGCTCGATGTGCAGTTCCAGTGCTTCAAGTCCTGCCCGTTGAATCCGGTGAATTTGATAGTGCGGTGTGACACCCGGTTGTTGCAACAGCACCCGTTCGATTTCGGACGGGAAAACATTGACGCCCCGGATAATCATCATGTCGTCCGTTCGTCCTTTGACCCGTGACATCCGGGTCGTCGTCCGGCCGCAGGCACAGACTTCTGTCGTCACGGATGCCAAATCCCCGGTCCGGTACCGGATGATTGGAAGCGCTTTCTTTTTTAAGCTTGTAAAAACGAGTTCCCCGACCATTCCTTCTGGTAGCGGTTCGCCCGTTACGGGATCAATGACTTCTGTGATGAACAAATCATCCATCAGATGCAATCCGTTTTGTTCCTGACATTCCATCGCGACACCGGGACCCATGATTTCGCTGAGACCATAGATGTCAAATGCCCGAATCCCCCACTTGTCTTCGAGGGTCTGCCGCAGCTCTTCCGACCATGGCTCGGCTCCGAAAATCCCGTACCGGAGGCTGCTCATCTTCGGATCGAGACCCTTCTCTTCCATCCGTTCCGCCAGATGCAACATATAAGACGGTGTTCCGCAAATTCCGCGCGGCTGAAAATCTTCAATCAATGTGATTTGCCGATCCGTATTACCGCCGGACACGGGAACAATCGTCATTCCCAGCTGTTCAGCTCCGCTGTGCAAGCCAAGTCCGCCGGTGAACAGACCGTAGCCGTAGGCGTTGTGCAACAAATCGGTTTTTTCAGCACCGATGGCGACCAGACCACGTGCAACAGCGGTCGACCAGTCATCGAGGTCACTTTGTGTATAACCGACGACGGTTGGTTTTCCGCTTGTTCCGGATGAGGCATGGATCCGCACCGCTTCATGCGGCGGAACGGCAAACAATCCGAACGGATACTGTTCCCGAAGGTCACTTTTATACGTGAACGGCAACTTTTGGATGTCTGCCATCGTTTGCAGTGCTTCGGCATCAAGTCCCCGTTCCTTGAAGCGGGTTTGATAAAACGGAACATGTTCCATCACATGACGAACGGTCTCTCGTAGACTTGTCAGTTGTAAGCGCGTCCGTTCTTCCGCTTCCATCGTTTCCAGGATTTCGTTATACAAGTGGCACCCCTTCCCGCGTCTATATAACACAATAAATAAACGTTCGTTTTAAAATGGTTATACCATTAAACTACGATACGTTCACAATGTTGTCAATCCTTCATTTTGTTAAAAGCTCCCAACTTTCTTAAGATCCGTCTTTATTTCGATTAAATATGTGAATAAAGACCTTTCCTACAGAGAAACTCAAAAAACGATATTTCTTTTTGGAAAATATTCCTGAAATTGTTTGCTCATTTTGTAACTGATTGATAAAATATCGTGTGACAAGTGTTATACTGTTTTTGGTAAGACCAGCTCTGGTCAGGGGTAAGGGGGAATCGACGTGAAAAACGGTTTGTCGCTCGGCGACTCTGCGGTGATCGAGACGACTGTCACAGAAGAAATGTTTGCACAGTTTGAGGGTGTGGTTGTCCATCCCGCCTATTCGACCGTCTCGATGGTCTATCATATGGAATGGGCTGCCCGAAAACTCATCCTTCCTTATCTGGAAGAACAGGAGGAAGGTGTCGGTGGAGCTGTTTCCTTAAAGCATGTAGGAATGGCGACACTTGGATCGAATATCCGGATTGAAGCCGTTGTCAGTGAGCTTACCCCGGGTCGCGTATTGGCAAAAGTCGAAGTCAGACACGGCAATCGTGTCATCGGTCTTGGGGAAGTCAAACAGATTATCTTAAATAAGCAGCTGATTCAGGAAAAGTTGACGCCGCATGTTTTTTGAACTTAAAAATGAAAGCGCTTACTAAAGTTAGGAGGATGTTTTTATGAACATGTTGAACCCATCCACAAATCCATCGCTATCGATCATGGAAAAAATCTCAGGTCACGAGCAGGTCGTTTTTTGTAATGATCCTGTGTCCGGTCTGCAAGCCATCATTGCCATTCATGATACGACACTCGGTCCCGCCCTAGGTGGTTGCCGGATGGCACCGTATTCGACCGTCGATGAAGCTCTCGATGATGTCTTGCGGCTGTCACGCGGCATGACGTATAAATGCGCTGCAGCCGACGTTGATTTCGGCGGCGGGAAAGCCGTCATCATCGGCAATCCGGCAACAGACAAAACACCTGAATTGTTCCGTGCTTTCGGACGATTCGTCGATTCGCTCGGCGGACGGTTTTATACCGGAACGGACATGGGCACGACGATGGACGATTTCGTCCATGCCAGCCGGGAAACGTCACGGATCGTCGGGATTCCGGAAGCCTTCGGCGGCAGCGGCGATTCATCGATTCCGACGGCAGAAGGTGTCATTTACGGTTTGCGGGCAACGGTCGAAACCTTATACGGATCCGATGACTTGAGCCGGGCCAGTTATGCCGTCCAGGGACTTGGAAAAGTCGGCTATAAAGTTGCCGAACAGTTATTGTCCGCCGGCGCGAATCTGTATGTATCCGATTTGAGCGAAGCCGTTCTCGCTGCTCTCGTTGAGCAGGCGGAAAAAACACCGGGAACGGTCCGTGTCATTGCTGCCCATGAAATTCATCTGACAGATGCCGACATCTTTGTCCCGTGTGCCTATGGTGGTGTCATCCAGGCGGCGAATATCGGACAGTTGCAATGTAAAGCCATCTGCGGATCGGCCAACAACCAGCTGGCCGACGATGCGCTGGCACTCGAATTACAGCAACGCGGGATTTTATATGCACCCGATTATATCGTCAACGGCGGCGGTCTGATTCAAGTCGCTGACGAACTGTACGGGGCAAACCATGAACGTGTCCTGTTAAAAACGAAACATATCTATGATGCGGTGCTAGAAGTGTTTAACGAGTCGCATGCAGAATCAATCACGACACTCGAAGCCGCCAACCGGATGTGCAACAAACGGATTCAGATCCGGTCTCGTCATAACAATATCTTTACGAATACGATCAAACCGAAATGGAACATCCGGAACGACTAAATGGAGGTGACACCAATGGAAACCGAATTTCCGATTTACCGAATCCTTGATGATGCAGGACACGTCCTCGATACATCTAAAACCGATTTGCTGACAAAAGACTTGAGCCTCGCCTTATTTACACATATGAACCGAATCCGGACGTTTGACCGGAAAGCGATCAATCTCCAACGTCAAGGGCGGCTTGGCACCTATGCACCGTTCGAAGGACAGGAAGCCGCACAGGTCGGCAGTGCGTATGCGTTGCAGGACAAAGACTGGGTCTTCCCGACATACCGGGATCACGGAGCAACACTGACGTTTGGCGCCGACATGGTCCGGACGTTCTTATATTGGAACGGACGCGTCGAAGGCTGTGTCCCGACGGATGAGTTGCATATCTTTCCACCCGCTGTTCCGATCGCCACACAAATTCCGCACGCAGTCGGTGCGGCCTGGGCGGAAAAACGAAAAGGATCGACCCAAGTTGCCGTCGCTTACTTTGGCGACGGAGCGACGTCGGAAGGTGATTTTCATGAAGGCATGAACTTCGCCAGCGTCTTCCAGGCTCCAGTCATCCTGTTTAATCAAAACAACGGCTATGCGATTTCCGTCCCGATTCAAAAACAGATGCATTCGGAAACGATTGCCCAAAAAGCATTGGCATACGGTATGCCGAGTGTCCGGATTGACGGCAATGACGTGTTCGCCGTGTATTTCACGATGCAAAAAGCACTGGAGCGGGCCCGTTCCGGTGGCGGTCCGACATTGATCGAAGCCGTCACGTGGCGCTTCGGTGCCCATACGACGGCGGACGATCCGTCGAAATACCGCGATCAGGAACGCTCCCGGGACCGAGTGGATCCTCTCGAGCGACTAGAAGCATTCATGAAGGAACAGGGCTTTTATGATGAGCAGGAGATCGAAACGATTCGGTCCCGTCATCAGGAAGAAGTCGAAGCCGCCGTCAAGACGATGGAATCCTTCCCGCCGCCTGACGTCAATGATTTATTTGACCATACGTTTGCAACATTACCGGACGATTTAGTCCGTCAAAAAACGGATTATCTGACTGCAAGGGGGAATTAACATGGCGACACCTATCAATCGGCAAACAGAGATGACGCTTGTCCAGGCTGTCACCGATGCTTTACGGACAAAACTGACGGACGATGAGACGACGCTTGTACTCGGAGAAGATGTCGGAAAAAACGGCGGTGTCTTCCGGGCAACGGACGGTTTGCAGGAAGAGTTCGGGGAAGACCGGATCATCGATACGCCGCTTAGTGAAGCCGGCATCGTCGGAACATCGATCGGTCTCGCGGTCAACGGATTTAAGCCGATTGTCGAAATCCAATTTCTCGGTTTTATCTATCCTGCTTACGAACAGATCATGACCCACGTCTCACGGATCCGGATGCGGACAATGGGACGTTACGGTGTACCGATGGTCATCCGTGCACCTTATGGCGCCGGCATTCGGGCACCGGAAATCCATTCCGACAGTACGGAAGCGCTGTTTACTTCGATGCCCGGCCTGAAAGTCGTCTGCCCTTCGACGCCGTATGATGCGAAAGGATTATTGATTGCCGCCATTGAAGATCCGGACCCGGTCCTGTTCCTCGAGTCGATGCGGAGTTACCGGGCCTTTAAGGAGCCGGTTCCGAGTGAAGCGTATACGATTGAAATCGGTAAAGCCAACTGCATCACCGAAGGGCAGGACGTGACCCTGATTGCCTGGGGAGCAATGGTTCAAGTCGCACAAAAAGCCGCGACGGAAGCCGCGACCCGTGGTATCTCCTGTGAAGTGATTGATTTACGGACCCTTTATCCGCTGGATCGTGAAACGATTTCAGCATCGGTCCAAAAAACCGGCCGGGCTGTGATCATTCATGAAGCCCAGGCAACGGGTGGTCTTGGAAATGATCTGCTTGCGCTGATCAACGATACTTCGTTCTTATATTTACGGGCACCAGTTGCCCGCGTCACCGGGTTCGACGTTCCTGTTCCATTATTCGCCCTGGAGGACCATTACATCCCGACGCCGACGCGTGTGCTTGAAGCGATCCAGCGTACGGTCGATTTTTAAGGAGTGAATGTGATGATTGAAGTAAAGCTGCATGACGTCGGTGAAGGGATGACGGAAGGTGAAATCGCGAACTATCTGGTCCGGGTCGGGGATCGTGTCACAATTGATCAGCCTGTCGTCGAAGTGTCGACCGATAAAATGGTCGCTGAATTACCGGCACCGGTTTCCGGTGTCGTTACGGACCTCATCATCCCTGTCGGTCAAACCGTCTCGGTCGGTACGGTCCTATTATTGATTGAAGCCCTTGAAACAGAAACGGCCGTAACTGCGGAACAACCGATCCGGCAGACGACGGAACAAATCAAAGTCCGGCCGCCTGTTGTCACACCGGCTGTTCCGTCAAATAATCGGCGTGTCTTGGCTACACCGTACACGCGTAAAATCGCACGTGAACATGGAATTGATTTGGAACAAGTTCCGCCTTCCGATCCGTCAGGTCGTGTGACAGAGGAAGATGTCCGGCGGTTCCTTGATGCCGATACTTCCGTCGAGAAAACCGATGTCGTCGAACAGACAAGTACACTTTCCGCTAACCCGGTCGAAACGATTCCGTTCCGAGGCATCCGGAAGCAGATCGCTAAAAAAATGACACAGTCGCTCTTTACGATTCCGCATGTCACGCATTTCGAAGAAGTCGATATGACCCGCCTGCTCGCCTTACGCGAAGAATTAAAGACGGCCGGTAAACCGATCAGCGTCAACGCCTTTTTCATTAAAGCCTTGATCGTCGCACTGCAAGACTTCCCGGTCTTTAACGCTAAACTTGATGAGGCCAACGAACAGATCATTCTCGAGCAACAGTTTCATATCGGCGTCGCAACCGAGACGGCGGATGGACTGATTGTGCCGGTCGTCCGTGACGCTGACAAATTGACGATGCAACAGTTGCACACGCGTGTCGCAGAACTGTCGGCCCGTGCCAAGACAGGCGATTTACGCGCTGCAGACCTGAAACCAAGCACGTTCACGATGAGTAATGTCGGTCCCCTCGGAAGTACGGGAGCGACGCCAATCATCAACTATCCGGAAACTGCTTTGATTGCCTTCCATAAAACAAAAAAACGGGTCTGTGTTGACGACCACGATCAAATCGTCATCCGTTCGATGATGAATCTCTCGATGTCCTTTGATCACCGCGTCGCCGACGGCGCAACGGCCGTTGCTTTTACGAACCGGTTCGCCGGATTGATCGAACACCCCACTACTTTATTGATGGAGCTGATTTAAATGGTCGTAGGTGAACTGACGCAAGAACGTGATTTAGTGATTCTTGGCGGTGGTCCAGCCGGTTACACCGCTGCGATCCGTGCCAGTCAATTGGGTCGAACCGTCACTTTGATTGAACAGGCACAAATCGGCGGACTTTGTTTGAACAAAGGATGTATTCCGTCTAAAGTCGTTGCTCATGCCGCAGAAGTCAAACTGCAAACGAAACATATGACTGCTCTCGGCTTCTCGTTTCATCCGACACATGATTTCAGTCAATTGGTCGAGTACCGGGAACGGACCATCCGTCAATTACGAACCGGAGTCGAAGCGCTCTGTCAGGCCAACGCAATTGAAGTCGTTCACGGAACGGCTTCCTTCTTGGCGGATGACCGGATCGGTGTCGAGCTCGGGCATCAGTTTGATACGTACCGGTTTAACGATGTCGTGATTGCGACCGGCAGTCACAGCATCAAGCAAGATGCCCCTTCCGTACTGAATGCCGAACAGTTATATCAATTGACCGAGTTACCCGAACGTCTCGTCATCATCGGACAGGACTATATCGCGATCGAAGCCGCCATGAGTTTTCAAGCCCTCGGGACGTCAGTCACACTGATTGCAGATGCATTCGATTTTGATCCGAGTCTCGACAAAGAGTTGCGGCGTCTCTTTAAAAAACAAAAAATCCAGTTGGTCACCGGTACCGTCACGGCAATCGAAGCTCAGGAGGACGTGACCGTGACTGTTGTCAAACAGGGGCAGGAAACGACCTGGTCCGCTCCTTTCCTGTTTCACTCGTTACCCCGGGTTCCGCATACATTGGAGCTTGGGCTTGAACGAATCGGTGTGACGTTAGCAGAAGACGGAACGATTCCCGTCGATCCATTCGGACAGACGAACCGTCCTCACATTTATGCGATCGGCGATGTGACACCCGGTCCCGCTATTGCAACACGTGCCATCCACGAGGCAAAACGGACCGCTGAACATCTGAGCGGACAGTCGGCTGATACGATGGTTCCCTATTATCCGACCATCATCCGCTCCCTTCCGCCCATTGTCTCGATCGGCTTGACGGAACAAACGGCGACAGACGCCGGTCATTCGTTCAGGACCGCGCAGTTCGCACTTAACGCCAATGGAGCGACGACCATCGAAGGAGGTAGCGGATTCATCAAAGTGATTTCCGATGCGACGACCAGTCTCATCCTCGGTATTCATATGATCGGCGAAGGTGCGATCGAATTGGCCGGTGTCTTTGCTCAGACGCTTGAACTGCATGCGAAAGAAGAAGACGTCCGCTTCCCGGTCATGCCGCATCCAAGTCGAAACGAAGCCTTTACGGAAGCTATCGAAGCCTTGCTCGGACAGGCAATTCATTTACCGCCTCGTCAGCAGGATGTCTTAGCGAAGTCGTAAGTTGCAACCGGACCGTTCCTTTTCCTAGGTAACGGCCGGTTTGTTGTTTGGATTTTTAGTGCGAAGGAGGTTAGACGATGGAAGTCTACTTTACAAGGTTGAACTGGAACGACACATCCTTTCCCATTGCGGCATCGGAAACCGGACTCTGTTATGTCGGTGCGTTAAATGAACCGTCGGACTTATTTGACGACTGGATCCGAAAGCATTTACCCCGGGCTGAACTGATTGAGCATCCACGTATCATGCAACCATACCAGGAACAACTTCTTGAATACTTAAACGGGGTACGGACCCGGTTTTCCCTCCCGCTGCATTTGATCGGTACACCCTTTCAATTGGAAGTCTGGCAGGCTTTATGTCATGTTCCGTACGGTGTGACGGTAACGTATTCAGATATCGCCCAACAGATTTACCGGCCGAGTGCGACGCGTGCTGTCGGAACAGCCATCAGTAAAAATCGTGTCCTGATCGTCGTTCCCTGCCACCGCATCGTCGGCAAAAAAGGCGACTTAACCGGTTACTGGGGCGGTCTGAACATGAAACGTCAGCTGTTGGAGATCGAACAGGTCTCGTCCTCGAAACTCCCTTTCCTGTGATTGAAGAATATCGGGAAACACTTCGTTCATACACAAAAAGGACTGACTCAAAAGTCACTCTCTATAAAAATCAGGGTGGCGGAATGATAGTCCGCCACCCTGATTCCGTAAAAAAAAAAGAATCACTCGCCTTCATGCGACTCCTACAGAAAAAAGCGCAAACTGGCCGGTGTCTCGCCTGAGGAAAAGGCGTGAAAGAAGCAGTGTTTGTTCGCTCGAAATCGCTTCCTAGGGAAAAACAAGCAGGAGCGACCCAGCAGCAAAGCGATGCGGCGCGATGCTTGTCCCAGGAAAACGATTCGAAGCGAACAAAAAAGCGGTTCTTCTCGATCAAGAGAAAAACCGCTACTTTGTCTTCAGTCTGAGGCGCCGGATTTTACTCCGACGCCTCTGCTATGAAAAAAGATAATCCCGGGTATCCCGTTGGTTCAATCGTTATTTACACCAAACCGGTAAGTCGTTTCCCAGTGGTAGGTCTGATTTGGTTTAACCAAAATATCTGGGAAACTAGGTTCATTCACTGCATTCGGATGAACCTGCGTTTCAAGACACAGTCCGAGTGAAGGACGGGAACGGACACCGCGGATTTCATAATCCGTCTCGAGTTGCGTCCCGGTGTAGAGGATGACGACGGGTTGATTGGTTGTCACTTCAAGAGACCGGCCACTTGCCGGGTCTTCCAACCGAATCGGCTGTCCGGATAAAAGAAACGGATGATCGTAGCCGTTCCCTGCGGCTGCCGTTTCCGGATGACCGGATTCCGCTCCGCTTCGAATCAGTCGTCCCGTTCGGAAATCAAGAGGTGTCCCTGTCACGTCCCGCAACTCACCGGTTGGCAGTAAATCCGCTCCGACAGGCAAGTACATCTCACTTGGGATCGTCAATTGATGGTCGAGGATATCCCGTTGTAAGTTCCCCGACAGATTCCAGTACGTATGATTCGTCAGGTTTAACGGTGTCGTCTGATCCGTCGTCGCGTGCATCGTCAACGTCAAGGCGAGACCTTTGAGCTGATAGACGGCATCGAGTGTGACGTTGCCGGGATACCCTTCCGCTCCGTCCGGACTGAACAGACGGAGATGAAGTCGATCCGTCGCGGCCTCGACGACCTCAAAAAGCGCTTGATCAAATCCGTTGATTCCTCCGTGCAGATGATGGGTTCCATCGTTTGCTGCGAGCGGATAGATGGTTCCTTCGACTTCCATCTGCGCTTGCCCGATGCGTCCGGCGACCCGTCCGACGATTGCCCCGAAGTACGGGGAGTGGTCCTCGTATTCCTTGACTGTATCAAAACCTAAAACAACACTCTCGATTCGCCCGGTTCGATCTGCAACGCGGATATCATTGATGATGCCGCCGTAGTTCCAAATCTCGACTTCGATTCCCGGTTGCGTCAGTGTGTGACGAATGAGATCCGTTTCCCGGATCAATGCTGTCTGTTTCGTCATCGCCGATCACCTGCCACTTGGCGGCTGACCTTTTCAAGAAAGCGGTCAAGTCCCGCCTGCCCGTCCGGCGTCTGTTTAAAGACACCACAATCTTCGAGTCCGCGGACAAATTTTGCTGCGACCGCTTGGCGGACATAGTCCGTCACGTCTTGTCCGGTGTAGGCCGCCTTCAATTCCGTTGCCCATTCTTGATGCGAAGGAGCTGTCGAATCAGCCGTCCCTACGATAAACTGTTCGACTTGCTCAAGTTCACTTAACAGACGGGCCGGCAACACCGCGAGACCCATTACTTCAATCAAACCGATGTTTTCGCGTTTGATATGGTGAATGTCGGCATGCGTATGGAAGATGCCGTCCGGATGTTTTTCCGATGTTCGGTTGTTGCGCAAGACGAGATCAAGTTCAAACCGTTCGCCGCGCATCCGGGCAATCGGTGTCACCGTATTGTGGCGGACACCGTTCGTTGTGGCCAAAATCTCATGTTCGGCATCTTCGTATGTCAACCAGGTCTGATAGACCTCGTCCGCCGCATCAAGTAATGCGGAAGTGTCGGTACTGCTCAGACGAACGACCGTCAACGGCCAATGCAACGTTTCACCGGTGACGTCCGGATGATCCGGCAAGCCAAACTTCTGTAACGTCTTCGCCCGGTCCATCGCAAATTCATAGCGTCCGCCCTGATAATGATCATGCGTCAAAATCGATCCGCCAACGATTGGCAGATCAGCATTGGATCCGGCAAAATAATGCGGGAACTGGGCGACGAATTCAAGCAATCGAGCAAAGGCTTGGCGGTTAATGACCATATCCCGGTGCTCCTGCGACAGAATGATGCTGTGTTCGTTGTAATAAACGTACGGCGAGTATTGTAACGCCCAAGATTCGCCACTGAGTGTCAGCGGTACAATCCGGTGATTCGCACGGGCCGGATGATTACTCCGTCCGGCATAGCCGACGTTTTCAACACACAAGAGGCAGGTCGGGTACGTTGATTCAACGATTTCTGTCTGGGCCGCCGCAATTTCACGGGGATCTTTTTCCGGTTTTGATAAATTGATCGTAATATCGATTTCCCCGTAGACCGTATCCGCCTGATACTGAATATTTTTAGCGATCCGTTTTGTTTGGATGTAATTATTCGCTTGACTGAGCTGATAAAAATAGTCAGTCGCCTGTTGCGGATGTTCCGCGTACAGCTGATGGAAAGTCGAAGTGATCTGAGACGGGCGATCGACGAACACATCCATCAATTCTGCCGCTAACCGTTCTTTTTCGTCCAGACGCGGTGCCAGCTTCCCGGCCGTGATCTGTTGTTCAATCATCTCTTCCAAAAGATCAGGAATCGGACGCGTTCCGACGGTTCCCGGATCCACGTATGCAGCTTCCCCGAGCAAGGATAAGAGACGGTTTCTTGCGTAGACCGTATCTTCCGGTTCGATCAACCGTTGACGGACCGCCTGCTCTGTTAATTGTTTGATGAGTTCATTCATCGCCATTCACTCTCCTAACTCTCTCTTTACCGTACAGGTGTTTTGTAGCCTTGCGGACGCTGTTCATGCCAACGCCATGCATCTTGAATGATGGTGTCGATTTCTGTCCGGCGCGGTGTCCAGCCGAGAACCGTTTTCGCTTTATCAGATCCCGCAATCAATGTACTCGGGTCTCCGGCGCGTCGTGCGACAACCTGTTCCGGAATCGCATGTCCCGTTACACGGCGTGCCGCTTCAATGATTTCCCGGACTGAAAAGCCGCGGCTTGAACCGAGATTAAAGACGTCACTCGTTTTGCCTTGTTTTAAATATTCCAGTGCCAACAGGTGGGCATCGATTAAATCCTCGACATGGATATAGTCACGGATACACGTGCTATCTTCCGTCGCATAATCATCGCCGTAAATCGAAATCACCGACCGCTGCCCGTTGGCGACTTCGAGGACAAGCGGAACCAGGTGGGTTTCCGGTGTATGATCTTCTCCGATTTCACCCGTTGCGCGTGCCCCGGCAACATTAAAGTAGCGGAGCGCGACATAGTTCAGACCATATGCCGTTTCACACCAACGCATCATCTTCTCCATCATCAGCTTCGTTTCACCGTAAGCATTCGTCGGATTCGTCGTGGCCGTCTCAAGAATCGGCATCTGTTCCTGTTCACCGTATGTCGCAGCTGTCGACGAGAAGACGATTTGCTTCACGTCATGTGCCATCATGGCTTCAAGCAACACTTGTGTGCCGTAGACATTGTTATCAAAATAAGCGAGCGGGTGCTCCATCGATTCGCCGACTAACGAAAAGGCCGCAAAATGTACGACCTGATCGATTGTTTCCTTCTCAAACACCGTGTCAAGGAAAGCACGATCCCGAATATCCCCTTCGTAAAAACGGGCTTTCGGATGAACGGCTTCCCGGTGTCCCGATTTTAAATGATCGATGACAACAACATCTTGTCCGGCATCGACCAGTTGATAGACTGCGTGTGATCCGATATAACCTGCTCCACCTACTACGAGTACTGCCATTTAGATAACCTCCTGTTCGACTTCTCGTGCTCCATCGCCAACGGTTGCCGTATAAAACGATGCCGGATAACCGATTTCGGTCTCATACGCGTGTCCGACTGCCGTCATGAATGTTTCCACTGTGTCGTCTTCAACGATTGCAATCGCGCAGCCGCCAAAACCGGCACCTGTCATCCGGGCACCGAGAACTCCCGGTTGCGCCCAAGCGGCTTCGACCAATGTATCGAGTTCTTTCCCCGTTACTTCATAATCGACCCGTAACGAACGGTGGGAAGCGTTCATCAGTTGACCAAATGCTTCGAGCCGGTCTTCTTTGAGTGCATCCAGTGCCTGCAATGTCCGTTCATTCTCAGAAATCGCATGCCGGGCCCGCCGTTCCAATCGTTCGTCCTCAAACGAAACCGTTTCGAATTCATTCATCGACCATTGGCCGAGTGAGGCATACGGACGGTACTGTTGCAGATAAGCGAGCGCCGCTTCGCATTCCGAGCGGCGTTCATTGTATTTTGAATCTGCCAGTTCACGGCGTTTGTTCGTATTCATGATGATGATCGTATAACCGGATAAATCAAGCGGTGCATACGTGTACTCAAGCGTCTCACAGTCAAGCAACAGTCCGGATCCTGCTTTGCCCATACCAATTGCAAACTGATCTATGATGCCGCTGTTGACGCCGATGTACTGGTTTTCGACCTGTTGACCGTATTTAACGAGGTCAATCCGATCGATATCCAGATTGTACAGTTTATCGAGTAAGACACCGATGACGAGTTCGAGTGACGCGGACGAAGATAATCCGGCACCATTCGGGATATCACCTTTAATTAAAATGTCGCACCCTGTATCAATCCGGTAACCGGCTTCCCGTAAGACATGAATCATTCCTTTGGCATAGTTGGCCCAGCCATGGGCAGATTGAGGCGTCAAGTCATCACCTGCGACTTCAATGATCCCGTCATCTTCAAAATTCAGCGAATAAAACCGAAAGACCACATCGTCCCGTTTTCGGGCGACCGCATGGGTGCCGAGCGTCAAGGCACACGGAAAGACATGACCACCGTTATAATCTGTATGTTCTCCGATCAAGTTAATCCGGCCCGGTGCAAAAAAACGGTGGGTCGACGATTGACCGAATTGTTGTTCGAAAATCTGTTCTAATGTCTGGTCTGTCATACGATCGGCTCCTTTGACTCTGATGTAGGTATTATGCTGCGATGAACCGGTTGGATCCGCAGGCAACGTGCTTCATAATCGTTCGTGTAGTTCCAGGTCAGACCTTGTTGCATCAAGTAAGCACCACTCAGTTGACGATCTTCAACCTGATAAAATGTGGTCGCTTCAAGGCCGGCTAACCGGAAATGGTAGTGACCGATTCCGTGTTTACGCATCGGGGCGACCGCCAGAATCACCGTTTGATCGTTTGACGTATACTGCATCAGCGAGGCCGTCACGCGGTCTGCCTTCAACCGGTACTGACGACCGAATTGAACGGTTTCCCGAATCGTCTTGTACGTTGCAATCCATTCAGCTGCTTCCGCCAATTCTTCCGTTGTCCATTCGCTTAAGTTACCGCCGATGCCGAGTGTTCCCTGCATCGAAGACACGAAGCGTGTTGCAAGCGGTAAGTTCCGACCGTTGAGCCAGTTCGGACCATCCGTCACCCAGCAACTCATCATCTTCGCATTGTAGGCAAAGGAGAAATCTTGTTGGATCGTCAAGCGATCCAGTGGATCCGTATTGTCACTCGTCCAGACTTGTTCCGTCCGTTTGAGAATTCCGAGATCAATCCGTCCGCCGCCTCCGGCACACGCTTCAAAATCAACTTCCGGATGACGGACGCGCAATCCGTCAAAAATCCGGTACAGCGCATCGACATGCCGCTTCCATAATTCCTGTTGTTCTGCCGGTGTCGCACCCGGGAGAGCCGGTTCCGAAAACGCACGGTTCATATCCCATTTGATGTAATCAATGGCGTGGGTTGCGAGCAGTTCATCCATCATCCGGAATACGAATTGTTCCACTTCCGGCAAGCCGAGATTCAAGACAAACTGATTGCGTGATGTCGTCCGAAGGGCACCGGGACTGTGATAAATCCAGTCAGGATGGGTCCGGTATAAATTTGAATCCGGATTAACCATCTCCGGTTCGACCCAAAGTCCAAATGACATGTTTTGTTGTTTCACATAATCAATCAACGGCGTTAATCCGTTCGGAAACTTCTCCGGATTGACGACCCAGTCGCCAAGACCGGCCTGGTCGGAGTTCCGTTCACCGAACCAGCCGTCATCGACGACAAACAGTTCACAGCCGATGGCAGCGGCTTGATCCACCAGTGTTCGTTGACCGTGTTCCGTCACGTCAAAATAGGTCGCTTCCCAGGAGTTATAGAGCACCGGCCGGACCTTGTTCCGGTCCGATTCCGGCATGATGATGTCCCGCTGAAAATCGTGTGCGCGGGCACTCATTCCGGCAAAGCCGTCTGGCGCGTATCCGATATAAAATTCCGGTGTCGTAAGATGCTGACCGGCTTCAAGTCGCCAGCTGAAATCAAACTCATTCATCCCGCCCGATAGCTGGACGAATCCGAAGGCATCCTGCTCGAAGTGCATCGACCAGTTGCCGGAATAAGCGAAATGTCCGTAAATGACTTCGCCGGCTGATTCCGTTGCGCCGTGTTCCAAAGCGAACCACGGATTCGCCTGGTGACTCGTCACACCCCGTCGGCTGTCAATTGTCTTACGTCCCGGTGTCAGCGGTGTGACTTGTTTTTGGAATTCACCGGTCCATGTTCCCGCGAAGTGGTGTAAGTTCAAGTCCGGTCGTTGTAAAATCCCCATCGCAAACGATTGGGCCGTCGTCAACCGGACGGATTGTGTTCCTGTGTTTTCAATCACGAGTGATCGTCCGATCATATCGTACGTTTCGTACAGATCGTATTTGATACCGACCCGGAGTTCCTGTAACGAATCAAACAACCATAACGTCAATCCATTATCGGATTGTTCGGCGCGTTCAAAAACGAACTGACTGATTCGTTGCCCGTCCTCCCGTTCTGATTTTAAAGTCGGTTCTGTGTAGACCATCTCACCAAATGGAATGAAGTCATAGACCGCAACCCCGTCCGGCGATTCAAATGAGCTGTGTACCAGGACCGGATTCGGTAAGGCTTCATAGTCGGATGGGTACGGCAGACGCGCTCCAAAATACGTATGCAACACTTTGCCGTGCTGTCCGATTGTCACGACATGCGCGACGTGTTGTCCTTCGAGGACGAACCGCTGATTCGGCAGTTCAAGAATGGCCATGGTCGTTCTCCTCCTTACGTTGTCAGAATCAGCGTCTCGAGTGGGGCGAGCGTCACTGTTCCACTATATGTCTCGTTCGTATTCAACTCTTGATAGGCAGCATCGAGCACAACGTCCCGGCTTGCTTTCGTATCGTGATTCATCAGGAAGAGGAAATCACGTGTCTCACCATGACGGCGTACAATCTCGACTTGATCCGGTGCTTCAAACGTTTGAACACCGGCATCGAGAAACGCTTGACGGTAAATCGTATCGATCATCGCATCGTCAATCGATGCGCCGATATAGGTAATCATTCCTTTGTATTCGTTGCGTGTCACGGCAGCGACGCCGTCATAAAACGTATCGCGGTAGACAGCAAGCGGTTCGGCTGTCGTCGGTGTAATCAAATCACACCAAAGACGGGCCGGTGAGCCTTGTCCCGCGAATTTTCCGATCCCTTCCACCCGGTTTTCCTGCACGGCTTGCAGCGATTCGTACTCATCGATTTCAATCCCGGCATACGGTGCAAACTTACCAGGCAACGTCAGCGGCAAGACGTTGTTGTGCGGATCCTTGACGCCGGTCCGGTACGTAAAGATGACGTGTCCGCCCTGCTCCATGTACTCAATTAATGACTGATCGAATGTCGGATTCGTCAGGAAGTACAGAGGAACGATGATTAATTTATATTGATCCAGCTTGTCTCCTGGGAAGACGATATCCGTCGACGCTTGACGCCGGACGGCACCACCGTAGAAACGGACGAACTCGGTCCGGAAATCAAACGCATCACTGTGCGGCTGATGGGTCCAGGCCCACACGTTTTCTTGATCGAAATACACGCCGACTTCCGCCCGATAGCTACTCGCGTTGATTTCGTCACCAAACGTGTTCAGTTCGGTCATGATTTGTTTGACTTCGTTGAATTTACGCTTCGGTTTTCCATCGTGATCGATGATCCCATGACAAAACTCTTCCGTTCCGAACAACGCCGCCCGGAAGCGGAAATAGACGATGGCTTCCGCACCGCGGGCAACCGCCTGGTACGTCCATAAGCGGATATGACCGGGGCGCGGCAGGTAACCGATTTTACTCCAGCCTTGTGCTCCGCTCAGTTGTTCCATGACCCAAAAACCTTTCCCCTGTTTCGAGGAGCGGCAAAGGTCATGATCGCTCGCCATCTTCTCGAATCGGTTCGGCTCCGGCAAACCGCCCCAGACCGGATAGTTATCAAAGGCGATATAATCAAGATCCTGTGCCATCTGCTGCTGATTGACGGCCATGTCGCTGTACACGAGGTTATGGGTAATGAAGGCCTCCGGATGGATGTGTTCCCGGAGCGCATCGACTTGCAGTTTGTTGTAATGGTTGTAACCGTCGGCACAGAAACGGTCGAAGTCGACAAGTAACGATGGATTGTGTTCCTGATAGACTTTCCGCGGCACCGGGATTTGCTCCCATGCCGTATAGATTTGACTCCAGAAGACGGTTCCCCATGTTTCATTTAACGCATCGAGTGTGCCGTAACGGTTTTTGAGCCAGACCTGGAAAGCAGCCCGGTCGACATCGCTGTAGGAACGGTCTGATTTCTCATGACCGTATTCGTTGTCCGTCTGCCAACCAATGACACGCGGGTGTTTTCCATAGCGTTTCGCCATTTCTGTCGTGATGGCAACGGAAAAACGTTGGTACGTTTCGCTGTGAACCGTATAATGGCGACGGGCTCCGAAACTGATTGTCACGCCGTGCTCGTCTGCCGGAAGAATCTCCGGATACTTGTGACACATCCAGGCCGGTGGTGTTGCCGTCGGTGTCCCGAGGACGATGTCAAAACCGGCGGCACTCAAGCGTTCGATGATATCGTCCCAAAACCGGAAATCGTAAACTCCTTCTTCCGGCTCCATCATCGTCCAGGCAAATTCCGCCAACCGAACGACGTTGACACCAAGTTCTTTCATCAATCGGAAGTCTTCCTCCCATAACGCACGTGGAGTTTGTTCCGGGTAATAATCGACGCCTAAATACATTGTGCTCCCCCTGACTCAAAACAAATTATTTTACTGCACCTGCCGTCATTCCTTTTTGGAAGAAACGTTGGAAGAAGATATAGAAGACCATTGTCGGTAAACTGATTAATACGAGTGACGCATAGATTTTCCCCGGATCACCGCCGAGCGCATCTTTGAAGAAGCTTGGTGCCATCGTGACCGTTTGATAAGCCGGATCCGTCATGAACGTCAAGACCATCAAATACTCATTCCACGAGTTGAGGAAAGCATAGATTAACGCTGTTGCCAGTGCCGGTTTCGCAAGCGGCAACATGACTTTAAAGAAGACTTCCAGAATCGTCGCGCCGTCAATGTACGCGGCTTCCATTAACTCATTTGGCAGCTCGTCAAAATATCCTTTAATCAGCATCAGACCGAACGGCAGGAAGAACGCGACTTCCGCCCCGATCAAGCCCCAGTGGTTATTCAGACCGTCAAACGACCGTAATGTGAAGAACAATGGAACGATCATGGAAGCGACCGGTAACATCAGACCGGCAAGTACCATGTTGAACAACAGACGTTTTCCGGCGAATTCGAGTTTTGAGAACGCGAATGCGGCAAACGCAAGAATCGTGATCGAAATGATGATCATGAAGAAAGCGACAAAGAAACTGTTAAAGACGAATGTCGGGAAATTCGGGTTTTGCAGCGTTGCGATATAGTTTTCAAATCCGTTGACACGTAAGCTTTCCTTGAACATGACGAAGATCGGGAACAGCCAGACGATCGAAGCGAGCATCAGGACAAGGTTGATGACCCAACGACTTCTTTTAGATTCTACATTCATGGGACGTTCCTCCTTAGTTATCCATTTTCTTTTGCACACGTAACTGGAAGTACGTGATCAGTAAAGCGATTGTCAGCAGGATGATGGCAACGGCACTTGAAAAACCGACTTCTTGTTGCAGCATCGATTTACGGAACAGGTACGTCGAGATGAATTCCGTTGAAGAACCGGGTCCGCCGGCTGTCGTGATCCAGACTAAATCAAACGTCTTCAGACCACCGATGACTCCGAGAATTGATAACGTAAATGTCGTTCCTTTTAAGTTCGGGAAGACGATGCTCCAAAGCGTCCGGAAGAATCCGGCTCCGTCGATTTTGGCAGCTTCAAAGATTTCTTTTTCAATCGTCAGCATCGCCATGTAGTACATGACCATCGATGAACCTGTCCACTGGAAGATGTTGATGGCGATGACCGAATAAAGCGCGATATCCGGGTCGCCGAGCCAGTTTTGCTCCAGGCTGCCGAGACCGATTGCACGGAGAAACTCATTGATGTATCCGAACTGGAAGTCGTAGATTTGTGAGAACGCGGCTCCAAGAACAACCGGACTCAGGACAACCGGGAAGAAGAAGACCGATTTCATCGCCGTCCGCAACGGTCCCTGTGTGTGCAGGAAGTACGCGAGAACCAAACCGATGAAAGCTTGAATCGTAACCGTCAAGATCGTGAAGATGAATGTATTTTTAAGCGAGAGGTAGAAATCCGGATCACGGAACATTTCCGCGTAGTTTTCAAACCCGACGAAGACTTTATCAAACGAAATGCCGTCCCACGAGAAGAACGAGTTATAGGCGTTATAGAAAATGCCGTAATAGATAAACGCGACGACAAACAGGACGATGGGACCTACGAACGCCCAACCGACCATGTTTTGCTTTATTTTGCCTTTTTTCTTCTGTTTCGGAACGTTCGGACGTGGTGCTGCTTTCAGCGTTTCCGCTTTCGGTTTGATCGGCAATTCTTGTTGCTCTGTCTGCATAACGATTTCCCCACTTTCTTGATCTTTAAAAATCAGGAAGTGGCACGCTGGGCGCACCACTTCACTGTATCGTTCTTATTTTTTCGATTGATCGGCTGCATCCTGAACACGTTGGAGTGCTTCTTTCGGATTTTGACCCGTCGCGATGTTTTGAAGTTCCTTACCGAGGATATCGTTCAGTTTTGTATCACGGATACCACGGCTTGCTACAGCTTTAGAAAGTGTTTCGTTCAGCATTTTGTACGACTCTTTTTCCCCTTCAGATGTGAAGGCTGCATCTGAATCAATTTTGACATCCTTGATTCCCGGTGCCATTTCGAACTCGCCCATGTAAACTTCTTGTCCTTTACCTTGGCTCATGAAGGCAACGAATTCAGCTGCACCTTCTTGTTGTTTTGATTCTTTGTTGACGGCAAGCGCCATATCGATGGAAGCGATGATCGGCTGTTCTGTTCCGCCTGCAAGGTTTGGAAGTGGTGTGAAGCCAAGCTCGTCTTTGATTTTCCATTTGTCTTTTTTCTCAGCTGTCGTCATCGAGTGGGCTTCCCACGAACCGATGACCCACATCGCTGCTTTTTTATCGAAGAATTGGTTCATCCCGTCATTGTATGTCGCAAGTCCGAGTGCACCTTCTTGGAAGACTTTCTTTTCAAACAGATCTTGCCAGATTTGCGCTGTCTTGACCATCTCGTCGTCTGTCCATTTCGCTTCGCCAGATAAGACCTTTTGGATGTAACCAGGTGCTACCTGGTGGCTTAATACGTTGTAGACATCAATGTCGATCCAAGCATCTTTTGCACCGAGCATCAATGGAATGACTTTATCGCCGGACGCTTTGATTTTCTTGACAGCGTCGACTGTTTCTTTGTAGTTTTTCGGTGGTGTTACGCCGTATTTATCAAGCATCGTTTTGTTGTACATCAAGTAGGCTTGCCCCGTAAATCCGATTGGAACTGCATATTGTTTGCCGTCAATCGTCGTTTGATCAATTCCGAGCTCAACGAATTTATCTTTCCATCCTTTGCCGGCTGCTTTATCCATGTAAGAATCGACCGGTACGACACGGTCTTTGTATTGTTGAATCATTGGTTCTTTTAAGCCGATGATGTCTGGTCCCTTACCAGATAACATCGCGACTTGAAGTTGCTTTTCGTAATCTTCACTGTACCGTTTGAATTCGACGACGTATTTGTCCTGTGATTTGTTGAAGGCATCGACGACTTCCTTACCGGCTTCAGGCTGAGGTGCCCAACCCCACCAGGAAATGATTGTTTTGCCGTCTTTGGTTGTGGCTTGTTTTTCATCTTCGCCGCCACAAGCAGCGAGAAGTGCCGATAATGTCAGAACTGATGCCGCTGCGAGTACTTTGGTTTTTTTGAATTTCATGTGAGTGATCCCCTTTTGTATGTGAGTGGTCAAGCGTACTTTCTAAGCTGTTGTCCTTCAAGCTGTGCGTGTTGACACCATTGTTCGATGACTTCCATGCCAATCGGCATCCGTTGGAGTTGAATCAAGACCCGTGCAATCAGTCGCAGACGATAGTCGAGCGTGTCCACTTCCGGTGTCACGAACAGATAAAATTCTCCACCGAGCGTCAAACAACCGGCTGTGCGCATGTGTTGCATCAACACCCGTAATTCAATGTATCCGTTCTCATTTTTTCGAAGATGAAGTTCTGAAGATCGAATCGTCAGTACCCCTTGTACGGACGACATCCGAAATTGAAAGACTCCATCTTGTCGTGGCCGAACGAGAACGCCGTCTTGATCTGCAGACCGCTTATCTCCCGGCTGTTGTTCCGTCATATCTCCTGTCAAACGGTTCACGTAAAAGCCACGGATTGCTCCGTAACGCCCGAAAGCTTCACGGTAGGAAACCCATAAATCCTCTGTTTCCATCTGCGCGACGCCCCCTTCTTTCTGTTTCAGCTTAACCGGTCCCTGCCGGTCTGCATCCACCTCCACTGGTTGATGAAAACTTAGTAAATTAAATTTATTATCTAACTTTAAGAAAACTATAGCACATGCTGTTTTGTTTTGTAAACGGTTTCAAAAAATATTTTTTCTTCGTTCTTTTCACAAAAAAAGCTTGCCGGATCCGGTGAAAACACCGTCATCCAGCAAGCTGCATTTTAAATCGTTTGAAAAATACTGTTTGTTGCGAGTGCCGCTGCACTGAGTGCCCCTTGTTTTTCACTCCAGGGAACCATCTTAACATCGGTTTCACGTGAAGCCGTCGTCAAAGCCGTGTGCTCGACCCGTTCTTTGATTTGATCAACGATCGAAGGAGCCAGTTCAAACATTGGTCCTCCAAGTAAAATCCGCTTCGGATTGATCAGATGAATTGTATTCAGGACACCGATTCCGATGTACTCGCCGGCCCGGTGGTACGCGGCTTTCGCGTACGGATCCCCGTCCGTCAGACGTTTTCTCAGTTCCGTCAGTGTCTTGACTTGCGGGTCAATGGCTTCGAAATCACGCAACAATGCTTTTTCCCCGGCCAATGCTTCGAGGCATCCCCGATTCCCGCAGGAGCAAATCGGACCGTCCAAATCAAGCCGCATATGCCCGACCTCACCTGTAATGTGATTTTCGCCGTCAATCAGCTTTCCGTCCAGGACATACGCCCCTCCGATTCCTTCTCCGGCATACAGATAGAAAAATTGATCGACCCCGACACCTTCTCCGAATAACAATTCGAACGAAGCGAGAGCCCGGACATCGTTTTCGATAAAAACAGGGTACGCAAACCGCTTTTCCAAATGTTCTTTTAAGGCCACATCATGGAGATGAAAACGAGGAGCAAACAGAATCACTCCGGTCTCCGGATTGACCATCCCGTGAACGGATATTCCGATGCCGTGAATCGTTCCGGCCTGCTCCGTCGCCTCAATCAGTTCTTCACACAACAGAACGACAGCCTCCATCAATTCTTCGTTTGTATCAAATTTACCCATCGTTTCCACTTCGTGAATCGTATTTCCGCTTAAATCCGCGATAACTCCGATGAAGCGGTGACTTGTCGCATCAATCCCGATGACGTATTGTTCTTTCGCCACGAGTTCGAGCAGAATCGGCTTTCGTCCACCGTTTGAAACGCCGAGTTCACGCTCTGTCACGAGTTGATCGGCAATCAGTTCTCCGACGATATTCGAAACGGTCGGTTTCGTCAGTTTTGTTTGTTGTGCCAGTTCCACTCGTGAAATCGGTTGATGCATCCGAATCAAACGTAATACAAGTGCCCGATTGTAGGAACGCATCCACTTTGAATTTCGTGGCATCTCTTTCACCATGTTCGTCCCGCATCCCTTCCCTTTTTGTCTCTATTCCTATTCTCGCATATTTTGTAAGGGATTTCATGATTAGCTAAAGATTCGTCCCTTTTAACTTTTCTCAGAAAAAATCCCCGGTATCCTCATGGGAAAATTAAGCTTCATCGTATGGCTGCTCAATGACAAGGATCCGGCTTCCATCCGGATTTTCTGTCAGTTCCATTTCGATAATGGCTTTACCGACCAATAAGACAATCGGCAGATTCGAATCCGTTTTCCGGAAAAATCCGACCCGTCCCTGATACGTATCCATATAGTCTGCAAATAAAAAGGTTCCATTGATATGAACCTCATCCTGATTCGAGTTGAATTCAAGATGAGGAACCTCAAACCGGGCTTCCCCATTCAAATACAACAATGGTTTTTTCCCGATCACTTCGCTTGATTCCCGCCGCATCTCAATTGCTCCTTCCGTCTCATAGTACAATCGATCGGTTCCTCTCGTCGCAATGACAATCGGATTTCCCTGATATAAAACGATTTCTAAAATTTCATCTGCTTGTTCCACGTAGTAACCTGTTGCATCCGCTGTCGCAAAACCTATCGTATAGAGTTGCATCCAGGCGACGATATCCGGTACTTCGACCGGTTTTAAAAAGAGCGCGGATACGAGATGCGCCCCTTCAGAAGTCATCACAAGATTGACATAAATATCTGCCAACTGTATCGTCCGTACTTGGGTCGAAGGATACAATTCATCATAGTTTGATACCAATACCGCTTCGTAATAGTCATCCATCTCTCGTAGTTCAAGTGGTGGCATTCGACGATCAAAGTCGGCAATCTGGATGCGTTTCATTGTTGAAGTGCCTCCTTTTAAGTGAGTTTTCTTTGTGCCCTCAGTTAAGGATTACCCAATATCTGGTTCGCTTGCACTCCCCTAAAACGAAAAAAATCACCCTGAGCTACAGGGTGATCAGTCATTTCACAAAAAATTGATACAGCAGGTATAAGGCAAAGCCAATCACTACAAGGATCGTGAAAATGTTAGTTGTTCCAAAAAATACACGATTGGCCGTTTCATTCCGATCTTCAGGCTTACGATCCATTACGAGAACCCCTTTGCTAAAATCCGTTTTTCCATCTTATACTTAAGGAATTCTCGAATGAACGGTTCAGCACCTGCTGTTTTAATTATTTTTTCGCACCATTCGCAAAAAATACGAGTGTTTCTTCTTCGTCTGTCGTCAAGTCCCGTCCGACCAGATCACGATACAGCCGGCGCATCTCCGATACATGTCCTTCTGCTTGTTTTGTCACTTCGATGATTTGGCGTAAGACGTGTACCTCTTGCTCAAACGCGTCTTTCGCCATCGCTTCGCCGTGAGACCAGACATAATAATCCGCCTCGTATTCAGCAATCGTATCTAACAGCCGCGTTGTTTGATTGACTGTATAATTCCACTTGTCGGAGAAAATATCCGCATACATGGCATCTCCTAAAAATAAAACCCGTTCTTCCGGAATATAGACAAGAGCACTCCCTGGTGAGTGGTCATTCTCGACTTGTCGTAACAGACACGTCACGCCCCCGAGGTCGATTGCAAGTTCTCCCGTGAAACGAATCGTCGGCAAGATGACTTCAATCTCCCGGTCCTTCCCGAACTCCAGTTTGATCGCATCGGCACAAAACAGAATTTCAATGCCCTGGTGGATCCGTTCCTCCAGTGCCTCATCCGTCCATTCGTAGTCCAGCATTTTCTGCATTTCTTCGACTGTCCGGTGCGTTGCGATCGTCGGTACCGCCATCTGTTTTATGCCGAAAATATGATCCCAGTGCCAATGCGTCAATGCGACGAGATCCGGACGTCCGAGCCCTTGATTCTTCATCTCCTCTAAAAAGAGTGTCGCGTGCTGACTTGAGTTTCCGGCATCAATTACAAGACTCCGGTCGTCACCCGTAATGACGGCAACGATTGGCCGATCCGTTTCACTGACCGGCGTTTGATACCAGATCCGGTCCGTTAATTGTTTAAACTGTTGCATTTCCATCGCCTCCTGTTTGTAGTATAACGAAAAAGTCCATCCGGATGATTTCCGAATGGACCAGTCGAATCGACTTACTTCTTATTTTGCTTTTGACGGAACGGCCACCAGACACCCGGTCCGAACGATACCGTGATTGCCGGAATCAGGAGCGGTAAGACAATTAATCCATACAGGAGCAGACCCGTGATGACGATTGTTGCAATCTGAACCAGACTCAGGACACCCGACGGCATCATCGCACCAAACGTTCCGGCAAGGATGATGGCAGCCGTGATGATGACAGATCCCATTTTCTTCATCGAAACATACATCGCTTCATTCGTCTCGAGTCCATTAATCGTTTCTTCCCGGAACCGGTCGAGCAGGAAGATCGAGTAATCGATACCAAGAGCGACGAGCATAACGAATCCGAAGAACGGAACGGCCCAGCTGATGCCGTCATAACCAAGACCGTTGACGAAGATCAGTTCAGCAATCGATACCGACGTATAGTACGTCAACAGGAGCGAACCGATCATAAACAGCGGCATGATCAATGAACGGAACATGATCGCAAGGACGATGAACAAACTGATGATCATGATGACGACCGTCCGTGAAAAATCGGCTTTAGACGTATCATTTAAATCACTGTTGATGCTTGAGATACCGCCGTACGCAACTTGTGCCTGTTCAAGCGGTGTATCTTTCAGTGTGCTCGCTGTCGTTTTCTTGATGGCAGCAACCGTTTCGATCGCTTCCGGTGAATACGGATCATCATTCAGGATGACTTCGAATTTCAGACCGGTTTGATCATCAATCGTATAACGGTCAATGACAGGTTCGAAGTCTTTACTCGCTAAGGTATCTTTCGGAATGAACATCCCGGTACCGCGAATCGTTTTGGAGTTCCCCATCTCTTTCAGGAAATCGGCAGCTTCCGTTAATCCGTCTTCGATTTTACCAAGCCCTGCATTGGCAGATCCGACACCATCCGCCAGTTGGGTTAATCCGCTACCGAGTTGACCGGCTTGTGCACCTTGTGTTTCAATCCCGGTTGCCGCTTGTGCGATCCCCGTTTGAATCTGGGTCAATTGACCGGATAACGCTGTTAGTGTCCCGACAGTTTGCGGAATGTTTTCCGCTGACTGTAATCCTTGACCGACAAGCGTTAACTGCTGATTAATTTGACCGAGACCGTCTGCTGCCTGCTGCAATTGTGCTGCACCTGCTGACGCCTGGTCACCGGCCGGAAGCTGACCGCTGATTGTCTTCAGATTATCTTCCACAGTCTGTAGACCTTGGCCGACTTCACCGAGTCCGTCTTTGGCATCCGTCAGACCGGATGCGACTTGTTTCAGTTGTTGATCGACGTATAAATCGTCGATGACTTCGCCCGTCGGACGCGAAATCGAGCGAACGGCTTTGACCCCGTCCAGTTTAACGAGTTCACGGCTCAACTGTTCTGCATATGGAACAGTTTTTTCAGTCACGATATTTTGATCGTCCTTCAGGATAATATTGACCGGTAATGACTCACCTGCACCAAAGCCGTCTGAAATGGCATTTAATCCTTTGACCGTTTCATATTTCGCACCAATCTCATCAACAGTGTTGAACGACAGATCGTCATCATACGTGAACAAGGTTGGAATCGTCACGACAGCGACGATGGCCATCGCAAGTAATGGACGACGAATCGATAATCCGCCGTAGCGGGCCCACAAACGACTGTCTTGGTGACTCGCCGCATTTTTAGACGGCCAGAACAGTTTCTCTTTTAACGTTGCCATGAAAAACGGTACCAGTGTAAAGAGAACCAGTAACAAGACTGCAATCCCGACCGCAACGGCGACCGATGATTTAAAGATCGGGAAATCAGCGAAACCGATCGCCGAGAAGCCGACGAGGACGGCAAGACCACTGATGAGCAGCGTCCGTCCCGCTGTTTTGTATGTGTTGACGATGGCTGTCTCGACATCGTGTCCGGCAGTCAATTCTTCCTTGTACCGGCTGAGAAGCAGAATACAGTAGTCCGTCCCGATCCCGAAGAGAATCGCAACAAGGAAAATCTGCGTGAAATTCGAGACAGGGAATCCGAACCAATCAACGAAAAAGGCCACAAACGATTGGCTCATTAAATACGTGACACCCACCGCAAATAACGGAACGAATGGTGTGACAATCGAACGGAACACGATTAGCAACAGACCAAAAATCAGACCGACTGTGATCAATTCCGTTCGTTTCAATCCTTCTTGTGAACTTTTATTAACATCGGCATTAATCAACGATTCACCGGTCAGATAAATCGTCCGGTCGTCCGGTAAAAGATCACTCCGGATGTCCTCGGCGAGTGCCGTGATTTCTTCCTGCGAACCATCGACGGTAATCGGAACGAGGACCGTTTTTTTATCTTTTGAAATCAATTGTCCTTCCGTTTCCTTACTTTCAAACGGATCGAGAACTCCCGTCACCGGTTTATCCAGTTTCTCCAAATCTTTGACGATTTGACCGATTTCGGTCCGATCTTGTTTCGTGACGGCTTCCTTTAACGGAATAACCAGCGAAATCGTTTCTTCACTTGCACCGGCTGTCTTTAAAATATCGGCTGCCCGTTGTGAATCCGTGTCACTCGCGAGCTGAATGGCACCCGCATCTTCCGCCTGTTTTGATAAGTTTGGTGCCGCTAAAAATAATCCGACTGTCGCAAGCAACAAGACGATTACGATCGGCCAACGCCATTTGACGATTTGTCGCATTCCCGTTCCACCTCTTCTTTGTCTGTTTTTCTGACTTAATCTTCAATCTTTAAAATGGCTTTGACTTTTCGGAACGTCTCGATGAATTGTTTAATTTCGTCATCGTCGACCTTGCCATCAATCAACTGTTCCAAATAACTGTAAATCGCTTGATCGGATGCTTCGACGACTTCTTTTCCGGCATCCGTCAAAATAATCCGCTTGGTCCGGTGATCATCTTCTGAACGTTCGACTTCCACCAAGCCGTGTTCATTTAACTTTTTCAGACGATTGGAAATCGCACTTTTATGAACTCCTTGGATGACGGCAATCCGCCCGGAAGCAATCGGTCCATATTTATCGACCAGCTTTAACAAATGCAGCTGCTCCGGTGAATAGAGTCGCCACACCGGTGAATCGACTGATTTCAAGACACGTTCCGTCCCGTGAATCATCACTTCTTCAAATAACTGAACGGCTTCCCGAAGATTTTCTTTCATGATTAGTTTACCCCCTAAACTCATATCAGTAGTTTAGCCCCTAAACCAGATGGCGTCAACTCCAAACTGTCACAAATACTCTGACATTTACACCCACTTTTCGTTATGATGGGAGAGAGGATTTATCTTACTGAAGGAGGGCTAAACATGACCGTCTTATTTTGGATTGCTTTAGTAATCTGTGTACTTGGACTTATTTTTACAGTAATGGTCGGACAGAGTCGAAACGAAGAAACGTACAGCAACAGCCAGACAGCCAAAAACATGTCCTGGATGTATTTAGTCTTGTTGCCGGTCATTTTGATCATCTTAGGCATTTTTTATTATTTATTAACTTAAAAAGATCACTGAACATCAAACAGGCTGCTTCGATTCTTCATCGAAACAGCCTGTTTGTGTGGTATTCACTTGAGTGTTTTCGGACGAACGATATAGATATCACACTTCGCATAACGGGTAATGTTTTCAGAGACACTCCCGATCATGATTCGTTCCATTGCATTCATTCCGACAGCACCACAGACGATCAGCCCTGCCCCGACACGCGGTGCGATGACTTTCGGAATCAGCGTTTTCGGCGACCCGCTTTCGATGACCAGTTCAACTTCCGCTACGCCTTCCTCGACCGCCCGTTTTTGATATTTATCAAGCAGTTCCTGGGCGTACTCCGTGACATTTTGATCGATGAAGCGCTGGTTCGCCCGGACATTCGCAAAGGTTTGAATATCGATGACATGTGTGATGACGAGTTTTGCTTGATCGAGTTTCGCGAACTGAACGGCTTTTTCAAAAGCTAAGTCTGCTGTTTTGGAGCCGTCGACTGCTACTAAAATCGTGTGATAATGGCTATCCATCGTCGTTCACCCTTTCCACTCTGGCACGATTACAACATCCGGTCGTTTTCGTTCTCAAGTGCCCGGTTTTCGTGGTCAAGCTTCCGCTCGGCCTCGATGCCTTCCGGTTCACTCTCTAAAATACTTTGGGGTTCTGGTTTAGGGCGTCTTGCCCCTTCTTCATCCGCCAACAGAACATAAGCCCCGTGTTTGACGCTTGCCACATGCCGTTCCATGTCGCCTTCTGCCAGTCCTAAGGATTCGAACGCTTCACGGGTCTCTTCCTCTGTCACCGGCTTCCCTGTAAACCGTTCAAATAATGTCCGTTTTCCCGAAACAAGCTGGGCTGCCGATTGGCCACGCAACATCGCCATATCGGTTTTATCCTGCAGAACGACATATAAATCTTCTTCCAGGTATCCGGCAAAGTGTAAATCTTCAATCTGGCGAATCAAATCCGTCTCATTCTCATATGTTCCGATCAACTGTTTTTTCCCCATTGGTCATTTCCCCCTTTTATACTTCTATAAGGGATATACCCCAAAAACCGAAAAGCAATGACACCAACTGCCGCTTTCTTATGAAACCGGTCTTTTTTCCTCGGCAAACAGCCGGTCGCGTTTCCGAAAGACCAGAATGACCGCTGCCAGAACGGCAATCACACTAAAGACCGCCACGCCTTGCTGAAAGTCCGTCAACCGACCATTAAAGAACAGACCGACGTAATACCAAATCATGACGAGACCAAATACCCAATCGGTGTGGACGAAAATAAAAAATACGATGCCACAGGCAAATAAAATCAACATGATCGTCACCCACTCCGACGTCATCAGTCCAAACAAATCTTCAAACCGGAAGTCACGCAAAATACGAAATGGTAAGATTAGAATCTGGATGCTCGACCAGGCGAGAAATACGGAAAATGGGAATCGCATCCACGGGGAACGGTTCGGATGATGTTGTACTTTCATATAGATGATACATAAACTGATGAATGAAATCGTCGTCAACACCAGTTCCCACGGCGGACCGACGATACTGCCCGCCCCGTATCCGAGCATCGTCAGCACAAACCAGCCGCTGATATCAAAAATCAACGTCCGGTCAGCCGGATAGGCTTGTACAGGCCGGATACACCAAATCAGCAAAGTCGTATAGACAACACCAAACACCGCATCCGTAAACGATGCCGGCACAATAGCAAGAGGTTCTCCGGTCGGTGCCTCATACCAGACGACACGTGCTAAAAAAACAAATAAAAAGCTGATTAAATTTAACAGGCGTAGTCCGGTCAATGCTTGCATTCCCGTACACCTCCTCAGGTATTTATTTCCCGTGCACTGCTTGAAGAAAACAAAAAAATGCCGTTTCGATGAAAGTGTTTTCGTGAATACAGAACTATAAAGGAGCGATGGAAAATGGAACCTTTCATTCAGCCATTTCAGTATAATTTTATCCGCAGCCAGATCGACTCGATGATTCAACAGTTAAGCGCTGTCCATGATCCGGACGTCCGGGACGCCGTCATTTACAGCGCTTCTAAAAAAATCTTTGATTTGCTTCCGGTTTTGACTGCCGAACAGGAGGCGTTATTGATGGTCGTTCGAACCGTTCAAACCGAGGCAGATTCCACCTCGTATCTTGAGGATATTCAACCAGTCGTGCGGTCTTTCCCGTCGATTACCGAGACGCAACTGCAGCAACTGTTCCGAAAAACGAAGAAGTTACGGCACCCGCCCCTTCACTCGATCGATTTTCTTAAGACGACCTATTTAAGTTGGAACGACACCGGAAATAAAAAGAAATTTTTCGTCTATCCTTTGAAAGGAGAATGGATCGGAATCGAAGGCACGTATCTGCCGACGATTCAAAAAGGTATCTGTACCATCTGCAATCAATACAGTGATGTCACTCTCGTCTCCGCCCGGACGAATCAATCCGCTGATCAATACCGGGCAATCGGAAACTATATTTGTATCGACAGTGACCATTGCAATGAGCAGGTGACTAGTCCGGCTGCTTTGGAAAAATTACTAAGTAAGATGAAATGAGTCAAAAAAAGTCCCCGACAGTTGTCAGGGACTCTTTGCTTGATTCAGACTTCCACATGAAATTGATTTTTCCCGCGCCGCTTCGCTTCATACATCGCGACATCCGCCTGTTCGATTAATGCCGTCCGGGAAGTCGCATGCGTCGGATAGACAGCGCCGCCAATGCTTGCCGTCATGAAGACAGGCGTGTCCTTCAGAATGAACGGTCGTTCGAATAACTGAACCAGCTGTCGGCCACATGCTTCGATGTCCGATTCGTCTTTGACATCAAATAACAGTAAAACAAACTCATCCCCACCTTGTCGGGAGATGACCGTATTATGCGGCAATTTTTTTTCAAGACGGTTGGCGATATCAATGATCAACTGATCTCCAATTTGATGGCCGTATGTATCGTTCACTTGTTTAAAATGATCAATATCGATGAAAAACAGACCGACAAATCGTTGATGAATTTCCGCCCGGCGAAGTTCCTCCTTGAACAAGCGGGCAAACAAATACCGGTTCGGTAAATTCGTCAGTGCGTCATGATAAGCCATATGCTCCATCTCTTCCAATGCCTGTTCGAGTGCTGCCGTCCGCTCCTCGACTTTCGCCTCAAGATTTTCCCGCAACCGTTGATTGTCCATCACGATCCGAACCTGCCTTGAAATCAATAAAGGAATGGCAATCATTAAACCAATCGTTAAACCATTCCAACTGACGGCTTGACGTGCCATTGTCACAAACAAAATCAACAGGAAGACATACGGTGTCACGAGACGAATCCCGTCCAGAATCCGCCGGTTGACGTTAAATCCAATCGGTCGTTCATCGACATCAAATAACAGTCCTGCCCCGCCAATTAATAAGACGGTCGCAATCCAAATCGGATCCAACCACATCAAAGAAATCGGAAGACTGGTTCGATCCAAAATGACGTATAATAAATCCGCAATCAACTGCAGATGAAAACCAATCAATATCATCAGAAGCGGGATACTGTTTCCACGTTTCATGACACCAAAGAACAGGATCAGCATCCCACCCAGTAACAACAGATCTCCTAATGGATAACGGAGTAATAACAGTGTTTCCATGCTGAACAGTTCCGCCTGTTCCAAATACGGCGTGACGAGATAATGCCAGGAAATCGCCCCTGTCACAATCAAAATGATGAGTTCATCAAATAGGAAAAATCGTAAATTCACTTCTGAACGGCGACTGATTAAAAAACAACAAAAAGCCAGCAAATAAAATCCGATTTGCAGACTGAATATTAAATCAATTCCATCAAACATTCCGGAACGTTCCAAGTGCTGTTGGGACACGATCAATTCTGCCGTTTCGCCCATCGCCAGCGACATATTTCCGAATAAGAGCAGTAAAAATAGACGTTGCGTAATGGGACGATTCGGATGACGCCGCGCCGCCGCTACCAACATGATCGTCGAAAGGACCGCGCCTAGAATCATGAACAGGCTGTTCCCTGTTCTCGAAAGATCCGATGATGTGCCGATGATTCCTAACCATAACAAATGAGACATCACCCATCCGCCGATGATGGTATAGATTAGTTTATGCATCGTCCACGCCCTTTCTTTTGTCCTAGTTCGTTTGTCCTATATGTTTATCGGCAAATCTTTCTGTTTTTTAACTATCTCTTCATTATATTTAAATATTCACTGAACGTCTTGTGTTTTTTCTCAGCGTTTGAAAAATTATTGTAAAACAAAAACAGGTACCGGTTGCCGAAGCAATCCGATACCTGTTTGGATTAGACATTTTCCAATGCGTACAACGGCAGGGCGACCGTAAAGGTACTTCCCTTTCCGACAGTCGATTCGACATGAATCACACCGTCATGTTCTTTGACGATTTCCTTACAAATCGAAAGACCAAGTCCCGTACCCCCGATTCGTCGTGTATCTGAATTATCCACACGATAAAATTTATCAAACAGATGGGCAAAGGCATATTGTGGAATCCCGATACCGTGATCGGTAATCTGAATCGTCGCATTTTCCTGATCCGTGCTGACTGTAATGTCAACCTGTCCACCGTCCGGTGAATACTTGATGGCGTTGTTGACTAAATTGTTCAGCAACTGCTTAATCCGTGTTTCGTCTCCAATAATCGCCGGTCGTTCTACACTCAACAAGTGAAGCTGAATATCGTGAAGTCCGTTTGACGCCTTATAGACACCAATCACTTGATCGACAATCGAATACAAATCAAGATGAGCCATTTGGTAACGTTGTCCACCCGATTGCATCCGTTGAACATCGAGGAAATCGGTCACCAAATTCGACAGCCGTTCCGTTTCATTATGAATCGTCGACAAATATTTCTGTTGTTTTATCGCATCAATCTCCCGATTGAGCATCAATTCCGTGAATCCGTAAATCGAAGACAAGGGAGTCCGCAATTCGTGAGACACCGTTGAAACAAGTTCGGTCTTCAGACGGTCTGCTTCTGTTTCCCGGGTAATATCACGGATGACGAGGATGACCCCTTTCCAACCACCTTCAATATCGATTCGTTCTGCATATACTTCAAGATGTGCGGAATTACCACGGACATCAAATTGAACTTTATCCGGAGAAACTTCCCCGGACCGGATCAAGTCCAAATAATCGTTAAATCGTTCGACATCATCGACGATATTACGCATCACTTCAATCACATAACTGGCCGACGATAAAGTCCGATCCCTCGTAAATTCGGATTGCAGCTCCGGTATCAGTTCGAACAACGGACGGTTGACGTATAATTCATCATTTCCGTCTTCCAGATAAATAATCGCTTCCCGGATTGAGTCAAGTACCTGCTCGGTCTTTTGTTTTTCCTGCTTCATCTCGTCATATGAACGCGTCCGCAACAGAGATAAAGTCATCTGTTGCGAGAACTCACGCATATCCGCCAACTGTTGCGACTGGTATGGAGACTGATAACGAACCATGTAGACGGCAGCCATCAACTGATGCGTCGATGGATCATAAATCGGCAAAGCAACTTCATACGTACTGAAGCTGTATGGTGTGTCGTTTGTCCGCGAAACCCGTTTTTCCGACTGAACGACTTTTGTCCCTAACCGCATCCGGTTCAATAAGGAATTCTCATCATCCAGTAAGGATTGAACCTGTTGTATCTTCATGCCGTTCGTCGTCGCACCGATGTAAACGCCATCGTCATACAACAACAAGGCTCCATATTCGGATGAAGTGATATCCAACATTTTTTGAACAATCGCCGGGTACGATTCGACTGTTTCCCGGACAGCGAGTGCTTCCGTTAATTCGCTGCGCATCTTCAGCTTCTCTTCGTTTTGTTTCGTCGCCTGATACGCCTCTTCGAGTTCTTCTTGTTGCGATTGCAATTCTTCTTGTTGGGCCAGTAATTCTTCACTCTGCGCCTGTAATTCTTCGTTTTTATTTTGCATCTCTTCTTTATGCAGACCGGTTGTCACAGCCATCTGATTAAAGGAAGAACGCAACATGCCAATCTCATCTGCCCGCCGCTCCATGACATCCATCTCAATCGGCTCGTTCCGCGACAGCTTTCGATTGTCCTCAATCAGGCGTAATAACTGTTTCGTCATTCGTTTCAGGAACGGATGAACAAACAGTAAAATAAAGATAATCAGGACAAAGATACTCGAAATCCAGATCCATTTCGTTTTTGCGACTTCACTCCGGAGGTTGGCAACGGCCGTATCCTGCTGTTGTTGTAAATTATTCCGGTATTCATTTAATGCCGAAGAGGCTTTTTCAATATCCGGTTCGACATCAATCGAACCGTCCGCTGTTTGTTTTAATTGACCTTGTTCCACCAATCGTTTGGCAATCGGTAAAGAGAACAGACTGTCACCCTGTAAAAAATCTTCATTGATTTGATTCGCCTTTTTTTCATTTACGTATGACTGGGTCAAAGGAAACAAGGCCCCATAATATAAGTTGTACATATTCGTCATTTGAGCGGCAAATTCTTCTTCTTCATCCGTTTTGGCTTTACGGGTAAACCAATCCGTTTCACTTTTGATTTCTGTCCGCAGCTCCTGGATTTCATCAAAACGTTCCTGGTTACCGAAAATAACAAATCCCCGCAAACCAAACTGGACATTCTGCCAGTTATCCCATAAATGATCCGCACGACGATTTTGTTCGCTGATGACTTCCAAGTTATCGCGTGATGATTCGATTCGATTTTCCATGTAACCATAAACCAAAAAGGAAGTCATCGAAACCAAAAACAGTAAGACATAAAATACTGCCAATAATTGCCGCCCGATTCGTCTCCGAATCCAATTAATCATGAAATATCCTCCTCATCATTCGATTAGAATGATGCTTTTCTAAAAATAATAGAATCAATTAAAAATAGCATATTTTCAAAAAAAATACTTTAAAAGTAAGACAACCCCTCAAAAAAAAGCAACCTTTTTCGTTTTACCCGAAAAAGGCTGCTTTCAAGACTTATTTCTTCGCTTTTTTGACGACAACTGCTGTTTTAGGACTTGTTTGTTTCAAGTCATTTTTAAGGTAGACATATAGCTTCGCTCCTGCTTTTTGTTTCGCAATCTTTACAGAGAACGTTCCTTTAGAAGTGATCGTTCCTTTGGCAATGACTTTTTTCTTCGCATTTTGGATATAGACATGCGCTTTCTTCTCACCAGTACCGGTTACTTTCGTTTGACCAGCTGTTACCGGCTTCACTTTTGGCGCGGCCGGAGGAGCAAGAACTGTTACGACAGTGGCTTTACTCGAACGGTTGGCAATGTCTTTGACCGTGACGGCAAGACGGGTGTTTGGTTGCAGTGCTTTAACTTTAACCGTGAACTTCCCTTTGCTGTCGACGACCGCTGTTCCGACTACTTTGTTTTTCGGATCTTTTACCGTAATCTTACCGTTCGCAATCGCGGTACCGGTGACTTTCGTCGCTCCGGCCAATACGCGGTTCACTTTCGGGGCAGCTGGAGCTTTCCCTGGCAAGACTTCCGTCCGTTCCGATGTGACATCCAGACCGTTCGTGTAATGAATCGTCAACACAGTCGTCTTTTCCTGACGCGGAATCGTCACACTGTATTTACCGGATTTAGCTGTTGTGTTTGCTAAAGTAATCGTTTCTTTCTTTTCTTTACCGTTTATCATTGTTGTCTTGACTGTCGTGATTTTAACTTTTGTTCCGGTTTTGACTTGTCCGCTGACAACAAGCTGATTGTCATAGACCGGATTGACTTTTCCGTTTAAATGCAATTGCGAGATGGCACGTGTGATGTTGACTTTTCCGTATCCCGATACCGGACTGACGAAAGCCGGGAAGTCTGGTGTCCGTTCTTTCTCATAACCCGGTGGATACTCATCTTCCATATCGTCTTCTTCATCGTACCAGTCATTTGGATTTTCAAAGGCAAGCGGCTCAGCACTTGTCCGTAAGATCGTCTCGATTTGTTTTGGTGTCAATTTAGAATCGAGTGATGCCAAAATGCCGGCAACCGCTGCAACGTGCGGAGCTGCCATGCTTGTTCCGTCCATGTAGACCGTATTTCCGTCCGGAACAAGACTTGCGATTTTTGAACCTGGTGCGACGACATCAAGTCCGATGCCGTAGTTCGAGTAATCAGCGACCATACCGAGCGGATTCGTTGCTCCGACCGAAATCGCGTACTCTGAGCTCGCCGGGAAGCCGACCATTGAATCGTATTCGTTACCTGACGCCGCGACGACCGTTACACCGTGATCTGCCGCATATTTCATCATGTATGCCATTGTCCGGCTTTCCCCGCCGCCAAGACTCATGTTGATGATTTTTGCTCCGTGATCGACCGCGTATTTAATTCCGAGGGCGATCGCATCCGTTTCCCCTTCACCGTTGGCATTCAATACCTTAACAGGAAGAATTTTTGCCGACTGATGGATACCACGGATGCCGTAATCGTTTTCGAGAGCGGCTGCAATGACACCCGAGACGTGCGTACCGTGACCGTTATCGTCAATGGCATCACCTTTTCCATTCACATCAACGTAGTTCTTTTCCTGGGCAATATCAACTTTCCCTTGGAGATCCTTGAGGCGGTAATCGACTCCTGTATCAATGACGGCAATCGTGACAGGCTTCAACTTTTGACCAGCATTGTTTTTCAGGAATTTTTCGAATCCGATTCCTGCATCCGGGAACTGTTCAACCATCGACTTTTGATTGAGCGACCATTGGTAGTCATAGTTGATATCTCCTGTTGCCCGGTATGTCTGGACTTGTTCGACATACTCAACAGCACTTGATTTTTTCAATGATTGTTTCAGGACTGCTGCCGACTGATTTTTAACTGTCGGATCTTCCGTGACGATGACGAATTCGCCTGTTTTACCCAGCGATAACTTCTCAACGTCTGTTGCCTGTGTACCGGCGATTTTCATCGTCCGCTCGGTATGACCCGGTTTCAACTTCACGATGAACCGTGTTTTCGCTTCTGATTTAACCTGAATACCGAACGGTTTAAACGCTTCTGTTAAGTCTGAACCGCCGATCGTTTCAATGTTCGCCGTTTTCGCGACTTGATTGATTTCCGTTGCGATGACTTCCGGTGATGCGTCACGTGTCAATGCGTATAAGCGATTGACGGCTGCCTGATCGGTTTTTGTCAATGTGTACGCTGTACCGTTGACGAGAGCTGTCATAGCCGGCTTCAACGATTTTAAATCCTCGTAGGCTTGTGTCCGTTTATCTTTGTTGAACAACAACGTTTTAACGACGTATGGTGAAGCCTTATAGTACAACGAAGTTAAGTTGCGACCTTGTTCCGATTGGCTCAGTACTTGTTTTTGAATGGCGTGCATCAAGGCAAGCATCGGTTTTTCATCTGATGTTTGTTTGAGTGCTTCTTCCGCCATACAGCTCATATCACTAATCGGCTCGTATTCGACCGCCAGTTTGACATTGTTGTATGTCAACTTGACGTTGGCTGGTTTGACCGACTTGTCTTCTTCGATTTCTGGATAATAATCGACCTTGACGTAGTATGGTCCGTCCCAGGCATAAGGAACAGCAATTTTTGTAACCTCTTTATCGTTAGGTTCTGCATATCCGCGGTAACGGTCAAAGGTCTCGTCTTTTGATGCCATTTCCTGACTCGGGTAAGCCGTTACTTCAATCGGCTGATCCGTATCGATTGATAATTCAAAGTGTGTCGCCGTTTTTTCAATCCCGGCCTGGTGTTCGACCTTGTACCAGTATGTATTCTTTTTTTCGGCTCCGGTTTTAAGAACCGTTTCCTGACCTGCTTTTAATAAGACGGCTTCCGACAATTCACTTGCCGCTGCCGTTTTCACAGCTGACGGTCCGATTCCGAGTGTCAGAATCAAACAGCTCAGCATGAGCCAAATCGTTAACTTTTTCACGATGTTCCTCCTCAAGATATGATCTTACATTGTTTACAGTATAAACAATATTTGGATAAAATGGATAGTTATTTTTGGAGCGGCTACCTTACATTTTCGAAAGAAAAAGGGATTTTTCACGAAAGTGAAAAATCCCTTTTTAGCTGATTATTTAAATTCAGAAGCATACTGACCGTACCCTTCTTTTTCAAGGTCGGCTTTCGGCACAAACCGTAAAGCAGCCGAGTTCATGCAATAACGTAAACCAGTCGACTCGGGACCGTCATTAAAGACGTGACCAAGGTGGGCATTTCCGTGCCGGCTTCTGACTTCCATCCGCTTCATTCCTAAAGCAAAGTCGCTTTTTTCAATGATATTTCCTTTTTCTAACGGTCGGATGAAGCTCGGCCAGCCGGTTTTCGAATCAAATTTGTCTTTTGATGAAAATAACGGTTCACCGGAAATCAAATCGACATAAATCCCGTCTGCTTTTAAGTCATGGTACGGATTATCAAAAGCAGGCTCCGTTCCGTCTTCCTGGGTGACTTTATACTGAATATCCGTCAATTTTGCTTTGATTTGATCGTCGGTCAATTTTGAATACTTCGGTAGATCGAGTTTTGGCTGATCATTCCAATATTGATTGATGAACTCATCACGTCCGGATGCAGCCCGGTAGAATTTATATTTCGTTTCACTCTTCAAGTAATAGTCTTGATGATACGCTTCCGCCTCGTAAAACGGACCGGCTTCAATCAACGGTGTGACAATTTTTTTATCAAAGATACCGCTCGCAGCCAAATCCTTCTTCGACTGTTCCGCAATCTGTTTTTGTTCCGCATTCGTATAGAAAATCGCTGTCGTATACGACTCCCCCTGATCGACGAATTGACCGTTCGGATCGGTTGGATCGATTTGACGCCAGTACACATCCAGCAGTTGTTTATACGAAATGACATCCGGATCAAACGTAATCAGGACCGCTTCCCGGTGACCGGTTGTCTCCGCCGATACCTGGTTATACGTCGGATCTTTCACCTCTCCGCCGGTATAACCGGAAACTACTGACTTCACCCCTTTTAACTCTTCAAACGGCGGCTCCATACACCAGAAGCAACCGCCTGCAAGAATGGCTGTTTCTTCTTTAGCATATGTCAGCTCTTTACTGCCGCTTGATTTTGCCTGTTGCTGCTGAAAGATAAAGTAGCCGCCAATCATGATGGCAATCAATGCCACGACTGAAAGAATCGTCAACATCCGTTTCTTCATCTCCCTTCACCCTCCTTTTTTAAGCTTACGTCCCCCACACCCGGACGGATGTCTTTTTTCTAATGTACCTTGATTTCCCACAGTTTGTCGCCCGGTCTGCTTTCATTCGGCACATTCAAAAAAGACGATTCATCTTGTTCAGACAGGGAATAAGATAAAAGAATCGAAAAACCGGGAGGGGTATTTATGTTTGACTACACCGTCAGTTCCAACCATTCAACAGAGGAAACCATCGAACGTCTCAAAACAGCACTTGCCGAGGTTTCGTTTGGCGTTTTGTGGGAGTTTGATTTAGCGAAAAAATTCGCTGAAAAAGAGTTAACGTTTGATGACCAGTATCATATCCTTGAAGTCTGCAACCCGAAAGAGGCCCATCGTGTTGTATCGGCTGAACGACGAGCCGGTTACTTTTTACCGTGTAAGCTCGCTGTATATACGGAAAATGGACAAACGAAGGTCGGCATGCCGCGCCCGACCTCACTGATTGGTCTGGTGGAAGAAGACGAGTTAAAACAAGTCGCACTCGATGTCGAACGGCAACTTGTCGATGTCATTGAAAAAAGCCGTTTGTAGCTTCATCAAAAAAAGCGATACTTTGCTGACGTACAAGCAAAGTATCGCTTTTTTGTATTCTTTCATAAAATATCCATCCAAATTTTGACGGCTGTCGCTAAAATCAGGACAGCGAGAATGATTTGCAGTATTTTCGTGTTCATCTTTTTCCCGGCGATTGCGCCGAGCGGTGCCGCAATCAGACTGGCGACGACCATGACAGCCGCCGGTCCCCAATCGACCTGCCCTGTCGTAATCTTTCCGACCGTTGCGCCGATTGACGAAATAAAGGTAATCGCGAGCGACGAAGCAATCGTCATCCGGGTCGGGATTTTTAAAACGACGAGCATAATCGGAACAAGTAAGAATGCTCCCGCCGCACCGACGATTCCGGCCCCGACTCCGACGATGAACGCGCTACTCGCCGCAATTGTTTTGTTGAACCGAACCTGATCGAGCGGAATATCATCCAGTCCTTTTTTCGGAACGAACATCATGACCGCTGCCGTTAACGCCAGTATTCCGTAGACGATATTGATGGTATCTTCCGCCAAGACATTTGATCCGTAGGCACCGATAAAACTTCCGATTAAAATGGCGCCACCCATACTTACGATTAATGACTTGTTGAGATAACCGCCTTTCCGGTAAGCCCAAACGCCGCCAATCGTCGCAAAAAAGACTTGAATCGCACTGATTCCCGCCACTTCATGGGCCGAAAAGGCAGCGAATCCGAGCAACGGCGGAATGTATAACAGCATCGGGTATTTGATGATTGAACCACCGATTCCGAGCATTCCTGAAATGTATGATCCAACGAATCCAATCAAAAAAATGGTAATGATAAATCCAATTTCCATTTAATTCACTCCTTTAAAAAGGAGGACTGTCGCCAGCCCTCCTTCAACTTGAATTACCCTTTTTGGATCCAGAATTTTAAAACGCTGGCATCTTCTTCGTGTTTGATGAGCTCATGGCCGCCTGATTTTGCCCATGCCTGTAAATCGTTTTTAGCCCCTTTATCGGTTGCATGGATTTCAAGAATCTGTCCGGATTCGAGTCCGGCGATTGCTTTTTTTGTTTTAACGATCGGCATTGGACATGCAAGTCCTTTTGCATCTAATACGAGTTCTGATTTCATAATTGTAATTCCTCCTGAAGTGATTTTTTTAGTTTAGCGAACGGCACATCGGTTTGGACCGACTTCCATCTCACGTTGTGCTTCGAGATCCGGTGTCTGTTTCCCCATGTTCGTCTCACGGATTTCCTGGTACGCATTCGGTTGCGGCGGCAAGTTTTCTGTCACCATTTTCCGGAATGTTTCTTCGTCTTCGATGTTCAAGCCATGATTGTTGGCAAGTAATACATCGAGTTTTTCTGCGACGCTGCCGTCTTCGTTTAATTCTTCGATTAACATGAAGTGAGCAGGCAGAACAATCAGATCTTTCGACAGTTCACGGTACGTGTTGTAGAGCGAGTCTCTTAAGTCACCGACCCAGTCTTCTGCGAGACCGGCTAAATCAGGACGCCCGATTGAATCAATAAACAAAATGTCGCCCGTCAGGAGATAACGATTATCGACAACGAACGAAGTCGATCCGATCGTATGTCCCGGGGAATAAAGTGCCCGTACATCAATTTGTGTATCTCCTACCTGAACGTGGCTTCCATCTTCGAGCGCTGCATAATCAAATGTGACGTCTGGCGCGTCTTTTGGTGGCAACCAATATGTCGCGCCTGTTTTTTCCGCAATTTCACGTCCACCTGAAATGTGGTCGGCATGAAGATGTGTATCAAAAACATGTGTGATTTCAAGCTGACGTTCTTTTGCATAGTCGAGGTAAACATCTGTCATACGCGTTGCATCCACGAGGACGGCTTCGCCTTCCGAGATAATCATGTAAGACAGGCAGCCTTTCCCGATGCGGACAAACTGAACGACTTCTCCACGATCTGCACCGGTTTCATTTAATGATCCAAGTGAGATTGGTTCGAGGTGTTCGCTCCAGGCTTTCATTCCTCCTGCGAGATACGAGACCGTCCGCCCTGCTTCTTCCAACAAATCCGCAACGAAAATCGACGATCCTTCCTTTGCACAGACGACGAGTACGTTTTGATCGGTCGGCAGTTGATCCAGTATGTCTTCCACACCATCAAGTAAATCAAAGTATGGAACGTTCAGATAAGAAAATTGTTCGCCTTCAATTTTCCAGTCTTGAAACGCGTCTTCATTCCGGACGTCCAAGATAAACATTTTTTCACGGCGAATGATTTTTTGGGTGACTTCTTTTGTTGTCATTGCTTGTGCCATGTGTTGTATTCCTCCTGATAATAATTTACGAATTAAACGGTTTGATTTGTGTCGTATTTCCAGTCACTCATACCCGGAACGACGTTTTGAACGTTAAATCCTTTAGCGTCGAGTTGTTGGCAAGCTAAGTCACTGCGGTTTCCTGTCCGGCAGACCACATAAATTGTTTTCGACGAGTCGAGTTCTTCGATACGTTCTTCCAGTTCACCGAGTGGAATGTTGACGGCACTCGGGATGTGTGAAAAGGCGTATTCCGCCGTTTCCCGAACATCCAGAATCATTGTATCCACGTTGCCGCGAACAGCTTCGACCGTCTCGTTGTTGACGACTTTTTGAAATGCCGGCGCTTCCTGATCATTACCGGAAGCTTTCCGGACGTAATGACGTAGAACATCGCCGTCTTCAATCGTTCCAAGGTATTGGTTGCCTGTACTGTTGGCCCAGGCCCGAAGATCAGCCGTCGATCCTTTATCTGTCGCTTGAACTTCTACGACTTGACCCGGTTCCATTGTCTTCATCGTTTTTTTCGTCCGAACAATCGGCATCGGACATGCTAAACCACGTGCATCAAGTACGATATCTGTTTTGATTGTCTGCAAAAGTATTCGCTCCTTTTACCTATAGGGGTATAATTAAAATTAAAAAAATTAGTTGGTTTTACCTTCGTACGCCATCATCCCGCCATCCATATTGATGACATCATAGCCTTGTCCTTCAAGATACGTTGCGGCACGGCCGCTGCGGGCACCGGAACGGCAAACCATGACGTATTGTTTTTTCTTATCGAGTTCGTTCATTTTGAATTCGACGAGACCGAGTGGAATATGAATCGCATTTGGAATTTTACCTTCTTTGACTTCATCCACTTCACGGACATCAATAATGTTAAGTTGTTCTCCGTTCTCTAGCTTTTCCTGTACTTCTTTTGCTGTGAATCGTTTCATTTGTTATTCCTCCTCGTGTTTTTTAACGCCAAGCATTCATTCCGCCTGACACTTCCGTTACTTGCGTATATCCGGCTTTTTTTAATTGTTTGACCGCTTGTTTACTGCGCATGCCACTCTGGCAGATTACGATGACTTCTTTGTCTTTCGGAATCTTATCGAGTTGCGTCGGCAAGACTTGGAGCGGAATGTTCTTAAATCCTTTAATGTGATTTCCTTTGAACTCACCCGGTGTCCGGACATCCAAATAAAACCGGGTCCGGTCGCCTAACCGTTGCTTTAAGTCGGACGCCGACAATTTGTTGACACCTTTTGTCGGGGCGAACATCCGGTAAGCGAGAAAAGCGACAATCACTAGAAATACGATGTTCAAGATATCCACTTGCATCAATCCTCCTCGAAATTAGATGAACAGGTTGACGTTTCCGTCTTCAGCATCAGCAAGATACGCTGCTACGCCGGCATATTCGATACCGTCATGCAATTCTTCTTGCTTTAAACCGAGCAGATCCATTGTCATCGTACATGCAACCAACTTCACGTCTTGTTCTTTTGCCAGTTCAATTAAATCGGGAAGCGGCATTGCGTTGTGTTTTTTCATGACGTTTTTGATCATCTTCTGGCCGGCGCCACCGAAGTTCATTTTTGAGAGCGGCATTTTGTCGGCACCGCGGGGCATGAATTTGCCGAACATTTTTTCAAGTAATGTTTTATCCGGTTGAATCGGTTCATCTTTACGCATTGCGTTTAATCCCCAGAATGTATGGAAAATCGTCACCTCATGGTCGTAAGCGGCTGCGCCGTTGGCGATGATATACGCTGCCATGACCTTATCGTAATCTCCACTGAACAAGACAATCGTTGTTTTTTTAATCTCTGACATCTGAAAAATTCCTCCATCTATTTTACCCTAAGGGGTATTAATCGTTGTAAATTTTTTTATCTACTCTTTAATAACAGTTGAACAGCTTCTGCTACAGACTGTTCGTGGTTATCAGCTGTTTCGTCATTCGTGACACAATCGATGAGATTTTCACTCACGACAAGTCCAATGACACGATCAATCGCGCTCCGTGTCGCACTCAGTTGAGTGACAACATCTTTACAGGATGCCTCTTCTTTCATCATCCGGTTAATGCCGTGAAGCTGACCTTCAATCCGGTTCATCCGATGAATGATTTTGTCTTCGTACACTTTTTCCATGTGAAGAACACTCTCCTTTTTACCGTGTGACCTGTGTCATATCTGTTGGCTACATTCCATACAATAATACCTATAGGGGTATATGTCAACGAAAAAGTTTTTATTCGGACTTACTGTGTTGATCGATCCATTTTTGAGACAGACGGGTCGTCTCTCCTTTAAGTGTAATGAATTGAAACATCCTTGGATCAATCTGCGAATCATCGTGTGTCTGAAACCGTTCTGATTCGAGCAGGCTTCCCGCCAAGCGTTCCGAAAGAATTGAGATTCCCGTTCCATTTTTGATTAACTGTTTGATTAAGCGGTTGGAATATACCGTGATTATCCGCTTCGGAACAATTGCTTGTGTCTGCAACCACGTTTCCAGTGCTAAACGTGCGGCTGATCCCTCTTCCCGGTAAATCCAGGTTGCCTGTTCCGGAACCAGCTGATGATGACCGATGATGCGCAGTCGATCTGTCGCAAAAGGAATGGCTTCGATTTGGTGCGAGCGATGCAGTCCTTCTACCATACCTAAATCAATCTCGTAATGGAGCAAGGCCTGTTCGACTTGTTCCTGATTCATGACGCGCGCATCGACGGAAACATCCGGATAGACCAGCAAAAAGTCGTGAATCATCTCTTCTAACATCGCTTCGTAGATCGTATGTGTGGCCGCGATTCTGAGCGTCCCGCGTGTAATGCCTTCCAACTCATCCATTTCCTGCTCGAGCCGGATCGCTTGGTGCAAAATTTCCTTGGCATGCCGGTACACAATCCATCCCGCTTCCGAGATTTCAATCGTCTTATTAAAGGTATGGCGATGAATCAAACTTTGTCCGAAATGTTCTTCCAGATGTTTTAAATGGAGACTAACCGTCGGCTGTGAAATGTATAAGCGGTCCGCTGTTTTCGTAAAATGTTTGGTTTCGACCAACGCGACGAAGGTCTTCAGTTCATTAAAATTCATGGATTCACCTCATTTATTTTTCTAATCGTTACCATCAGTATAATTCATTTTCCTAATCATTACTTTCCCCGTAGAGTCATCTGTATCACTTCACAGAAAGAAGGAATACGCTTGGATTTATTACTTTTTCTCGTACTTGGAGCCGCAATCGGCATTCTCTCCGGTTTTTTCGGAATCGGCGGAGGCATCATCCTGACCCCTCTTTTATTGATCTTAGGATACACCCCAAGCACCGCAATCGTCTTAAGTTTACTTTTGACACTCGGTTCGACGGTAACAGGCACCTTTGCCCATCTCCGTCAAAATAACTTTCACCTGCGGGATGCTGTTACGATCGGCGTTTCCGGTATCATCGGCTCCGCCGCGATTACGCCTGTCGTCTTTTGGATGGAACGGCACAGCGGTGCGGATACGGTCATCTCCACCCTTTACATCGTTCTGCTCCTGCTGTTTGCCATCCAGTTTTTGAAACCGGCTAAAAAAGTCATTCGGGAGACACCTGTGCCGCACGCCTCGTTCTATAAACTGGTCGCGATCGGAACCGCTGCCGGAATCCTGTCGTCCTTGATGGGCGTCAGCGGTGGATTCTTATTGACACCGCTTTTGATGGGATGGGTGCGTTTCCCGCTGAAGCAAGCAATCGGAACAAGTATTGCGGCAGCTACGTTGATTGTACTCGGCGGCGTTACGAGTTATTTCATGTCAGGTACACAGGCACCGCTTGCTTTAGGGATCGCTCTAATCATCGGAGCACTCATCGGCTCACCGCTCGGCGCGTCATTCCTCAATCTCTTCAGCAGTCAATTCGTCAAAAAGAGTCTTGGCAGTTTTTATGCCGCTGTTGCAGCGAGCGTCTTCTTAAAAACCACGCATTTTGAACAACTCTCGTTACTTCTGCTTGCCTTGTTTACGACCGGTTTAATCGGTGTATTTTTCTATCAAAAAGTAAGTCAACGTCAAACAAAAGACTACCCTTAACGGACAGTCTCTTGTTTGATTTTTTCGGGTTTTAAGACCTTTGCTTCTTTCTTTTGCCGCATCCGTTCAGCGTTCATCAATCCACCGAGCATCAGGACGACAGATGACAAATAGAACCACGTCATCAGGACGATGATTCCGGCCAGTTGTCCATACAAACGGTCGTAACTGCCGAATTCCGCGTAATACGAGAAGAATTCAGAAACAGCCTGCCAGGCGATTGTCGCAAACAACGCACCCGGTAAGACTTGACGGACTGTCAACCGGACACTCGGTAAAACACGATACAGCAGAATGAAGAAGACCAACAGGAACAGTGATCCGAGTCCCCAACGGAATAAAAACCAAATCCAAGAGTAGTTCGTGACGACATCATTGACGATCGCAAAATGCGTGATGAAACGCCGCGTTAACTTTTCAGCAACCGGAACGAGAAGCGACATCGGTAAGATAATCATCATTCCGACCGTAAAACCAAAGTCCTGCAGTAACCCTCTCCAAAACGGCACTTTCCGCGTGACTTCTAGCGCATCATTTAACGAACGGACCAGTGACTGGACCGACATCGAAGCGAGCCAAAAGGCTGCCAGGAAGCTGATCGAGGCCAGTTTCAGGCCCCCGTTATCAAAAATCCCGACGACATTTTTCCGGATTAAATCATAGGTTTCCGCCGGAGCAAACGGACGGATCAAATCGAGGACGTCACCCGATGTGAACGGTAAAAAAGACACAAGGCCCACTACGAATAATAAAAATGGGAATAAGGACAACATCAGATAATAAGCAAGCTGAGCCGATTTATCAAAAAAGGCTTCGCCAAAAAATCGGGCAAATACAGGTTTTAATAATGACATAACAATTTCCTCACTTTCGAATAGTTCTCTCCTCTATCCCCCTTTCCATACACTTTCTAAACTTTTAACGTCTTTTGAACTTGTAAGTAAGCGTTTAACGATTATCGTTTGGCACAAAGCGCAAGCAAACGGTACACTGAAGCAAGAACCATCGTCGTGTTGGATAAAGAAAGGATTTACGCCGTGTCTACTTTACTCACTGAAGCCGAACGCTTTTTTTATGACTATATAGAACAATACCCGCAAGAGGCACATCGCCTGCATGAAGTGCGCGAAGAAATTTTGCGGACAGGTACGTATACGCAAACGCTTCAAGAACTTACGTATGGAGCAAAACTCGCCTGGCGGAACAGCAACCGCTGTATCGGACGCCTTTTTTGGGATCAACTTCACGTCATGGATGCCCGCGATGCGCTGACAGTCGAATCGGTCCGGGATGCCTTGTTCCGTCACATTTCGTATGCGACCAACGAAGGCCGGATCCGTTCGACCCTTACGATTTTCGATCCCGACCGGGTCCGTGTCTTGAACCATCAATTGATCCGTTACGCCGGATATGACACCCCGGACGGTATCATTGGGGATTCGGCTTCAATCGCCTTCACTCAGTTGTGTGAGTCGTTCGGATGGAGCGGATCTAAAACCGATTTCGATATCTTACCCTTACTGATTGAACTCGACGGCCAAGTCAGTTTGCATCCGATTCCGGATGAACTGGTGCTGGAAGTCACGATTCAACACCCCGAGCAAAATCTGTTTGGGGACCGGACAATCAAATGGTATGCCGTGCCGATGATTTCCGATATGCGGCTTGAAGTCGGCGGTATTTCCTATCCGTGTGCTCCATTCAACGGTTGGTACATGGGAACAGAAATCGGTGCCCGAAATTTGGCCGATACTGACCGCTACGATCTTTTGCCGCTGGTCGCCAAACAACTTGGACTGAATACGTCACGGGAGCGGTCGTTATGGAAGGACCGAGCACTCGTCGAGCTCAATTATGCCGTTCTTGATTCGTTTGAACGGAGCGGTGTGACAATCGTCGATCATCATACGGCGACGAAACAATTTGCCCGGTTCGAAAAAAATGAAGCGGCCTGTGAACGGGACGTAACCGGAGAATGGTCCTGGCTCGTACCGCCCATGAGCGGTGCCGCGACGCATGTCTTCCACAAAGATTTCGATCCGGCCGTCAAGCGTCCGAATTTCTTTGCCCGTTCTGCGCCTGCGGAAGAACCAAATATTTCAACCGGCTGTCCGTTTCACCAGGGGGCGCCCCGATGAATTATGTCGAGACACTCCGAAAGCAAATCGGACAGACCCCGCTGATTCTCGTTGGTGCCGTCGTTCTCGTCATCAAGGACGGACAGATTTTGCTCGAGCAACGGAATGAAACACAGGCCCGGTTCGGACTGCCGGGCGGTCTGATGGAATGGGCGGAATCAACAGATGAAACCGCACGCCGTGAACTGTTGGAAGAAACCGGACTCGTCGCCGAAAAACTGACTTTGCTTGGTGTCTATTCCGGTAAGAACTATGTCACGACGCTTGCGAACGGTGATGTGTTTCAAAGCGTCACGCTGGCTTATTTTGCTACTAAAACGTCGGGCACCTTACGCATCAGCGAAGAAAGTGTTGAGTTAACGTATTTCCCTTTGGCAGATTTACCGGAGCAAATCGTCGGCTCGCATCGTGTGATGATTGAGGACTACTTAAAACAGATGTGACTGTACATTGCCATGAAGTGATTGACCATGCGCCTTCTTCAGAAAACGAAAGAAAGGCGTTTTTGGTTTTATTTTTTATCTTTTTAACTGACCTCCTTTTAAATGTTATAAAATGGAAAGGAAACGTATTATGAAAAGGAGACTATACTTTGAAAAAATTACTAATTACAACCTGTACTGTGGCTTTAATTAATTTTCTTCCACTCCCTACGGAAGCTGCTACTTCATTAAAGAAAATCGACCAAACTTATACGATCGTAGATACTATCAATAAAAAGCACATCGTTTCGGTCCGCTCTACAAAAGCAACTTGTCACAAGGCTACATCAAATGATTCTTGGTGGTTAAAAGGAAAAGATGAACTTTGTACAGGAAAGTTCACGTTATATCTTAATGGGAAAGCAACCAACTATTCTTACAACTATACAAAAGATAACCCTTATGTCAGAGCAGCACATGATTTCAGAACGAGTGCAAAATTAAGGAATGCAAAAGGATCACCTAACGTATTTTCCTTATCAACTCGGGAAACTTCATCATTAATTAGTTTAAAAACGTACTCAATTGTAGATAAAAAATTAGTGCGTCATCCTGGTTCGATTGTTTCTTATGGTATGCGCCCTAAAATGAATAAAAACCTAATCCAGACACCCATCTATGTGAACGGTGGTGAAAAAGTCGGCTTTATTTTCCATGATTTTTCTTTGGTAAAAAACAAATTAGTCGAAAAGGAATCCCACAGTTATCTTTCACGTAGTTTTAATAGCAAAACATATGACAAAGGACTCGACGAATGGGAGAAGTATAGTGCAAGCTTAAATTACTTCGTAAAATAAATTGTAGTTTTCTACAGATTTGAGGATGTTTTATGATGAACAAAATCATGCTCGTCATGCTTGGTGGCACAGGGATCTTATTCGTGATCTTTGCCGTCATCGTCATGATCAGCTTGTGGATGTAACAAAAAATCGGGATGGACAGAGTTGCCTCAAAGGCCGTTCTGCACATCCCGTTTGTTTAGACTTCGATTGGTTTTTGCATGATGAATTGTTTAATATCCCGCTGTTTCCAACCGGCTTCGCGTAACTCTTCCCATACCTGTTGATTCGTCGACTGCAGATGATAGTGTTCACCTGCCAACCGGCGTGTTGCTTCGGTCGCGATCCGGGCAACTTCTTCTTCATCTGTCAAAATGGCAAAAATTGATTCATTGACTGCGGCAATAAAGGCACCATCCAGTTCGTAGTAACGGGCTTTCGCCAGTTTCATAACGCCCGGATCCTGTTGCCAAATGTATTCGTCCTGCTGTATGTACCGCCGTTCAAAAGCCACTTGATCAATTTCAACAAGCGGTTCAACCTGTCCCTGTTCTTCTTTATGAAAATAACCGAGTTCACTGACAGTTTGATAACCGAAACTCTTGTATAAGGTAATCGCCGGCTCATTTCCTTGAATGACTTCAAGCATCAAGCAATCGATATTCAAAGATTTGGCATAACTCAGCTGTGCTTCATACAAGGCTTTGGCAATTCCAAGACGCCGGTACTGTGGATCGACCGCCAGTCCGCCACAACGCATGACCGTTTTTTTCTTGATCGTCTTCAGCCCGTTCAACCAAATCGCGACCGGTCGTTCCCCGTGATAGGCAATGAACGAATGTTCCAGTTGGTTGCCGTCACGTTCTAAGATTCGTTCCTGAAACACTTCAGGTGAAAGACCTAGTGGAATCATGTAATCGCTGAAACCTTCCTTCATGACTAAATATGCTGTTTCTGTATCAGGTGCCCGTTTAATATGAATCATTTCGGATCGCCCCTTTCTTTACAACCGTTCGCCTTTTCCGGTGTTCATTCCTGCCGGCAGCAAACAAAAAACCATCCAAAAATAATCCTGGATGGCATGAGTGTTTATTGTTGTAATTTTGAACGTGATCTTCCGTATCCGAAGTAGACGAGCAGACCGATCGCTGTCCAGATGAAGAAAGCAATCCATGTGAATGTTTGAAGGTTCAACATCAACATGATGCAGGCAAGGACGGAAAGAATCGGTAAGAATGGAACCCATGGCACTTTGAACGCCCGCTTCAAATCAGGACGCGTTTTCCGTAAGATGACGACGGCAATTGAAATCAGAGCGAATGCTGCGAGTGTTCCGATATTGATCAATTCTGCCAGTGTACCGAGTGGAACGAATCCGGCGATCAAACCGGCAGTCGTACCAAGAATCCATGTTGCTTTGACAGGCGTATGTGATTTTTCATTCACGTCTGAGAAGATTTTCGGCAATAATCCGTCACGGCTCATCGCGAACAGGAGACGAACCAGACCAAATGTCATGACGAGGATAACCGTTGTCATACCAACGATCGCACCTAAGTCGACGAAACCTGCGACCCAGTCCTGACCTGCTACTTTTAAGGCTAACGAAACCGGACTGTCGACCCCTTCAAACTGTTTGAATGGTACGATTCCGACCATGATGGCGGATACGACGACGTATAATACGGTAACGATGGCAAGTGATCCTAAGATCCCGATCGGTAAGTTACGGCCCGGATCTTTTACTTCTTCTGCTGCTGACGTAACGGCATCAAAACCGAGGTAAGCGAAGAAAGCGATGGCTGAAGCCTGCAGGACACCACTGATACCGAACGGTGCGAACGGTGTATAGTTGCCCGGTTCGACGTACCAGATCCCGACGACGATGAACAAGACAACGACGGCTACTTTTACAAGAACCATGATATTGTTGACGCGTTTTGTTTCTTTAATACCCATTGAGAGCAACAGCGTGATGACCATCAAGATCAAGAACGCCGGTAAATTGAAGAATGTTTCGCTTCCCGGTACAGCACCCGGTGCTGCCGTTAACGCTGTCGGCAGACTGATTCCGAATCCGGATAATAGTGATTGGAAATAACCGGACCAACCTGTCGCTACGGCACTTGATGCCAAACCGTATTCCAGGATGAGACACCAACCGATGATCCAGGCAACCAGTTCCCCGATTGTGGCGTAGGTGTACGTGTACACACTACCCGAGACGGGAATCATCGATGAGAATTCGGCGTAACAGAGAGCCGCTAATGCACAGACGATAGCAGAAATAATAAAGGCAACCGGTAATGCGGGTCCTGCATACAATGCTCCTGTTCCGGTCAGGACAAAAATCCCTGTTCCGATAATTGCACCAATCCCAAGTAACACTAAATCAAAGCCTGATAAATGCCGTGCCAGTTTAGAATGGCTCTTTTGATCCATCATTACACTGACATCTTTCTTACGAAGCAAACTCATAAAACACCCTCCGAACTTTCTCTTTTTTCTGAATATTCAAATCATTTTTCTAATTGACCTTTTCATCATAACAAAGGATGTCAGCTTTTATAAGCAAAAGTTTCTGTTTTTTTTCACAAATTGGTCAAACCAGTTTTGTTATTTTACTACAATACAAATATGCAGCCATGTATTAACGCACTAAAAAAACTCCTTCACCGGCTGGTGAAGGAGTTTTATTAATGTTACGGACGATCGTTCGGGTGATCTAAGTTCGGGCCACGATGTGTGTCCGGATCGATCGGGTAATCGTCTTGTTGTGCTAAATCATTTTCAGGAAGTGCCCCTTTTGGTGTACCATGTGTCGGGTTTACGTTCGTAGAAGATGATGGTTTAGAAGCTTTTGGTGCTTGATCTGGTGTAACGTCATCTGCTGCTTTAGACGCGGCACCTTTTGCTGCTTCTTTTAAGCTTGGCTTCGTCGAAGCAGACGATGTGTTGTTTGACGGCAGGTTCGATGTGTCGATATCTGCATTCTCTGCTTTTTTCTGGAGACGGTCGAGGTAACGTGATGCATTATCACGGCCACCTAAACCAAACGCGAGTCCGAAAGCAAGAGCAACAGCACCGAGAATCAAGATGAACGCTGAGTTAACGATTGTAGCAGCAACACCAAGTTGATCAAGTGCCATGAAGACAGCAAGAGCAAGGATGGCATATTTCGCGACGCTTGAAAGAACTTTTAAATCCGAGTTAGCAAACAGGCTGTCCATCGTGCGTTTCACCAAGTTGCTGATGATGATACCGATGGCCAAGATGATGATCGCTGTCAAGACGCTTGGAAGGAAAGCAAGAACCGCGCGACCAAGATCAACCATGAAGTCAAGACCGATTAAGTTGAAGGCTTCAACGACGAACAAGACGACGATGACGATTTCAACGAGTGATCCAACGATTGATGATGGTGATGTCGATGCATTGTTTGCATCCCAGTTACCGATTTTCAAGTGGCGTGTTAAGTTGTTGAAACCGAGACGTGACAAGAGATCTGCAACGAATTTCTTAACGAAACGACCGACATAAAGACCGACAAGGATCAAGACGACACCGATAATGATGTTCGGAATCATACCAAGAACATCGTTTAACATGTTGATGGCTGGTCCTGTAATACCTTTGATGTTGAGCTGGTCAAGTGCCGAAATCGTGATCGGGATTAAGATCAGGATGAAGACGACTGTCCCTAAGATTGAAGAAAGTGATTTTGTATCTTTTTGTTCGTTTGTACCGATGTTGAAGCGTGAAGCAAACTTGTCTGTACCGACTGCATGCAGGAAGTTCGTAACGATATCGCGGACGATTTTCGCAACGAGGAATCCGACGAAGAAGATCGCTGCTGCAGCAATCAGACGTGGAATGAAACCAAGGAACGACGAGAGTAATTGACTGAACGGTTCAGAAACACTTTCGATGTTAAGTGCACCAAGTACACCCGGTAGGAACAATAACAAGACAAGATAGAAGACGATTTCGCCTGCAATCTTCGGATAACTTGAAAGATCCGTTTGACCTTGAAGCATTTTGTTCGAACGGACTTTTTCGTTCGACATCAGCTTCGTTCCGCCTTTGACGATGATCATGCGGAGTACAACCGCGATGACGTAAGCAAAAAGAAGAATCAATGCTGCTTTCAGGATATTCGGGATCGCTGCGAGCAATGTGCTCATCGTATCCGCAAGTGGTCCTGCGATGATGTTCAAGTTCAAGATGTTAAAGACTAGGATTAGAACAAATACCATCAAGATCCAGAAGATGACTGTCCCGATAATTTTTTCAGGCGTCCACTTTTTCTTTTGTGGTGGTGTACCTTCTTTTTGTGGTGACAACTTATGAACGACACCCGATTTTTCTAATGCTTTTTGAATACCGTTTGCGATCAGTTTCGCAATCAGCCATCCAATCAAGAAGACGATAAGTGCTCCTAAAATATTTCCGAGAGTCCCTAGAATCCCGTTGACGTCAAAGGACGTCGTGTTCCAAAAGTTGTTCATCCTGCCACACTCCTTCATCTCTAAATAATATATTTCCGACACTTCTTTAATTTCCCCAGCTAAAGGAATTACTAAACCACTTTTAACCTGAAAGTGGCAGTTTGTGAATAGTATTTAAAAAAATGGATGATTCTGATTAGAACCATCCATTTTGGAAAAGCTATTTTCTTTTAGTATCGTGCTGTCATTTTTCTATTAACGCCTGCCGGTCAAGAACCGGTTGAAGAGCGGCATATCCACCATCGATATTGATGACATTCTTCATGCCGAGTGATTGTAAGACACTGACTGCCATTCGTGACCGGACGCCGGAGGCACAGTGGACGGCGACCGGACAATCGACCGGAATTTCTTCGTAACGTGAGGACAGTTTACCAAGTAAAATTCGTTTCGCCTGCTCATAATGACCAGCATCCCATTCTGTTTTATTGCGGACATCGAGGACAAACACGTCACCGGCTTCCGCTGCTTCAATCGTTTGTTCGGCACTCCAGTCCGGATACTGTTCCGTCAATTGTTCGGGTGACAAATCTGCTATATCTACCAATGTGACGAACCGGTCGAGACCAATCGATTGTAAATCGGTCTGGATTTCTTCCAGTAAACGTGGCTCGGCAATCACGGCAATATCGTGATCAAAGTCCAGTAACCAGCCGGCCCACGTGACGAATTTTGAGTTGTATGGAATATTGAGTGTCCCCGGTACATGTCCTGCAGCAAACGCTTTTCCGTTACGTGTATCAACGACCTGCATCGTTTCGACAAGGGTTTCCAGTTCAGTTGCATCAGCGACCCGCGGCTTTAAAAGCGTAGGCGTGACCGCGATTCCTTTTTTATTGACGCGTTTCATCATCGCAAAGTAGTTCGGCGGCTCCGGTTGATCCGTCGTCAGCTCTTTGACAAATGTAGCTTCGTCTTCTGCCTGGAGAGCCCAGTTCGTTTGTTTTTCATAACCGACCGTCGTCGTCGGAATCGCACCGAGTGCTTTCCCGCAGGCGCTGCCGGCTCCATGACCCGGCCAGACTTGCACAAAATCCGGTAATGCTTTGAACCGTTTCAGTGACGCAAACATCTGTTTTGCTCCGACAGCCGTCGTCCCTTGAATGCCGGCTGCTTCTTCAAGTAAGTCCGGACGCCCGATATCGCCTACAAAAACAAAGTCTCCTGTAAAAATGCCCATCGGAACCGTCTGATCGCGGTCATACAGCACAAATGACAGATGTTCCGGGGTATGTCCCGGTGTATGCATGACTTCAAATGTCACGTTTCCGACTTTGAATCGATCTCCATCCGTCACCAGTTTCGCTTCGATGTCAGCTGCAAAATCGTATTTCCAGTCGGCGTCTCCTTCGTCAGACAGGTACGCCGTCGTATCAAACCGTTCGGCAAATTCCCGTGTGCCGGATACAAAATCCGCATGGATATGCGTTTCCGCTGTCGCGACGATGTGTAATCCTTCTTTTGCCGCTTCTTTGAGATATCCTTCGATATTTCGCGCCGGATCAATGACGATTGCTTCTCCTGTCTTTTGACAACCGACCAGATAAGAAGCTTGGGCTAATTTTTCATCGTAAAAGTAACGTAATAACATGGAAGTTCCCCCTTCGGATAAGTGTGATCGATTATTTCGAGACGTCGCCTTGCCAGCTCATCATGCCGCCGTCGACATTCGTGACATCAAAACCGGCTTGTTCGAGATAGGTTGAAGCATTCATGCTGCGTCCCCCAGCTAAACAGATGACATGTAATGGCCGGTCGGCATCCAGTTCATTCGTCCGTTCCGCCAGTTCGGATAACGGAAGGTTTTTCGCCTGTCGGATATGACCGCCGGCGTATTCATCCGTTTCACGGACATCAATCAGTTGAATGGTTTTGTCGTCTTGCAGTACCTGTTCTAATTCGTTGGTTGAGATGTTTTTCATATTGTTTGCCCCTTTACTGAATAAGTTCCTGCCATCAATATACCCCCTTAGGTATATGAGTGCAAGAAAAAAGATTCCACAAAAAAAGACAGCATCCGGATCGGATGCTGCCATTTCCTCAGACGACTTCTTTTTCCGAGAACTGACTGTTGTAGAGATCGGCATAAAAGCCGTTTGCTTCGAGCAATGCTTCATGTGTGCCTTGTTCAATGACCCGGCCTTGATCCATGACCAAAATCAAATCTGCATCTTTAATCGTCGACAAACGGTGGGCGATGACGAAACTGGTCCGCCCTTCCATCAACCGTTTCATCGCTTGTTGAATAAAGATTTCCGTCCGCGTATCAACGCTTGACGTTGCTTCATCGAGAATCATGATCGGCGGATCGGCGAGGACCGCCCGGGCAATCGTCAACAACTGCTTTTGCCCTTGTGAGATATTTGATGCTTCTTCATTTAAGACGGTATCGTAACCGTCCGGCAACGTCCGGATAAAGTGATCGGCATGAGCCGTTTTCGCGGCTTCGACGATGTCTTCTTCCGTCGCCCCGGTTTTTCCATAAGCGAGATTGTCACGAATCGTACCGTTAAAAAGCCACGTATCTTGCAGGACCATACCGAACGTCGTCCGTAAATCTTCGCGAGACATCTTCCGTGTATCGATCCCGTCGATGCGGATGACACCACGGTTTAACTCATAAAACCGCATCAATAGGTTGATTAACGTCGTTTTCCCGGCACCAGTCGGACCGACGATTGCCACCGTCTGACCCGGTTTGACATCGATGTTCATGTCTTCAATCAACAGCTGTTCGCCGTAACCGAAGTCAACATGCTCGAAGGCAACCGCGCCGTCGGCTTTTGTTAAGTGATGCGTCGTTACTTCTTTAACTTCCTCTTCTTCGTCGAGTAACTCAAAGACCCGTTCCGCTGCTGCGACCGTCGACTGAACGATGTTCGCGATATTGGCCGTTTGGGTGATCGGTTGTGTGAATTGACGTGTATAGGTGATGAACGCTTGAATATCTCCGATCGAGATGCTGCGCTGAGTGACGAGAATACCGCCGACGACACTGATCAGAACATAGCTGATGTTCCCGATGAACATCATCATCGGCATGATGATTCCGGAGATGAACTGGGCTTTTCGTCCCGCTTCATATAAATCTTCATTCACGGCATCAAATTGTTCGACCGCTCTGCGTTCATGACCAAACGCTTTGACGACCGGATGACCGGTATACATCTCTTCGACATGACCATTCAGTTGTCCGAGTGTCCGTTGCTGATCAGCAAAATATTTTTGCGACCGTTTCAAAATCGGACGAATCGCAAAAATCGAGATTGGTAAAGAGACAAGTGAGATCAACGTCAATAGCGGACTGATCGTCAGCATCATGATTAAAATGCCGACGATCGTCACGATCGACGTAATGAACGACGTCACGCTTTGTTGCAATGTACTTCCGATCGTATCGATGTCATTCGTGACCCGGCTGAGCGTTTCCCCGTTCGGTCGGCCGTCATAATACTTCAGCGGCAACCGCTCGAGCTTCTGATTTACATCTTCCCGTAAATCATAGACTGTTTTTTGCGCGATGCCCGACATCAGATACTGTTGCAGATAACTGAACAGACTGCTGACGACATACAGTCCCGCGAGCAACAACAGGATCTGTCCGATTTTCGTAAAGTCGATTGCTGCTCCCGGTACACCCTGGAACTTGGCATAGGCGCCTTCAAACAGTTCCGTGATCGCCGTCCCCATGATTTTCGGTCCGGCAATCATGAAGATCGTACTGAGAATCGCCGCGACAAAGACCGCTATGAGAGCGTTCCGGCGTGGTTTCAGGTAACCGAGTAACCGGCGGAACGTCGCTTTAAAGTTTTTCGGTTTTTCGCCCATCATCATCATGTTCCCGCCGCCGGGACCTCCACCGGGAGGGCCGCCGGCAGGTCGTTTCGTATTACTGGTACTCATGCGATTTCCTCCTCGGACAGTTGAGATTTAACGATTTCCTGATAGACTTCGTTCGTTTCGTACAGTTCATCGTGTGTCCCGATTCCGGCCACACGTCCTTCTTCCAGGACAATGATTTGATCGGCATCCATGACGGTACTGACGCGTTGCGCGACAATCAGAACGGTTGCGTCTTGCGTTTCCTGTTTCAAAGCTTTCCGTAACGTCGCGTCGGTTTTGAAATCAAGCGCCGAGAAGCTGTCATCAAAGACATAAATATCCGGTTTCCGGACCAGTGCCCGAGCAATCGACAAGCGTTGTTTTTGACCACCGGAGACGTTGGAACCGCCTTGTTCAATCATTGATTCATATCGGTCCGGCATCCGTTCAATGAAATCAGTTGCTTGAGCGACTTGTGCCGCATGCCGGATTTCTTCGTCCGTCGCATCCTCTTTTCCGAACCGGATGTTCTCCGCGATTGTTCCCGTAAACAGCAACGCTTTTTGCGGGACAAAGCCGATTTTCGAACGCAATTCTTCCTGCGGGACGGCTTGGCTGTCGACGCCGTTGACTTGGATGCTGCCTTCCGTCACGTCATAAAAGCGTGGAATCAAATTGACGAGCGTTGATTTTCCGGAACCGGTTCCACCAATCACAGCCGTGATTTCACCAGGTCGGGCAGTAAAGCTGATATCGGACAGGACCGGTGCCTCGGCTCCCGGATAACTGAACGTCACCCCGTCAAAGACAAGCGTACCGCGTTCTTGATCCGCAGAAGCCGTTCCGGCATCGACCATCGTCGGCTCCATTTCAAGGACTTCATTAATCCGTTTCGCCGAGACGGCCGCCCGGGGAATCATGACGAACATGACGGACGCCATGACGAGAGCAAACATGATTTGCATGACGTATTGAATGAACGCCATCAAATCCCCGATTTGCATCCCGCCGTTATTAATCCGGATACCGCCGAACCATATGACACCGACGACCGTCAAGTTCATCACGAGCATCATGACCGGCATCAAAAAGGCCATGATTTTATTGACCTTGATCGAGACGTCCGTCAAATCGGCATTCGCTTTTGTCAGCCGGACTTTTTCCTGGGATTCCCGGTTAAAGGCCCGGATGACACGAATCCCGGTCAGGTTTTCCCGCAAAACGAGATTCAAGCGGTCGAGCCGTTTTTGGACTTGGCCGAACAACGGGACCCCTTTCCAAAGAATCAATAAAATCGAAATGACCAACGCCGGCATCGCCGCGACAATGACAAGCGACAGTTTGGCATCTTTCGAGACGGCCATGATCAGTCCACCGACGAACATGATCGGCGCACTGACGACCATCCGCAGCATCATGATGACGACCTGCTGGACTTGGGTGATATCGTTTGTCGTCCGTGTGATCAATGAAGCCGTTCCGAGTTGATCAAACTCCTGTAGCGTAAACCGTTCGACGTGGTTAAAGACTTTCCGGCGAATGTCGCGGCCGAGTCCCATCGCGGCTTTCGAGGAATAGTAGCTGGCAGCAATCGCCGCGAGCGCGCCAAGTCCAGTAATCCCGAGCATGACGGCGCCGATTTTCCAAATGTATGCCGTATCCCCCGTCACGACCCCTTTATCGATGATGTCCGCCATCAACGTCGGTAAGTATAAATCCGACATCGACTGGGCGAAGACAAGAATCAAGACGGCCAAGACCGCCCATTTATAGGTCGTCAGATTTTTGAGTAACTTAATCATCTGTACAGCCTCCGTTTCCTGGTGACAAAATTCCTTTTAACCCTTCTGCAATCTGGGCATGGGTCTGTAACATCTTTTCAAAAACAGCAGGATCGATCTGATCGAGGACCTGTTCGAGCCGTTGTTGCATCCCGGCCTCCTGTTGTTTGATCGTTTCGACGAATTGCCGTCCGTGATCACTCAAACGTAAAACGACTTCCCGCCGGTTGTCCGGATTCGTTTCCCGGATCACCCACTCCGACTGCACCAATCCTTCTATCGATTGACTGAGCGTGCTTTTCGGTAAGTGCGTATGCGCGGCAAGCTCTTTTTGCGTAATCGGACTTCTTGGCGCAATCGTCATTAAGCTGTGAAATTGCGGTAAACTGAGTCCATTTTCCTGCGCTGTCTGATGCGCCGCCCGAACAAGATGCCGTTGCACATTCCAAAACGACTGCATCATGGCCGTTGAACGAACCGGCTCCCGTTGCTCTGTTTCCATCCTTCCACCTCCGTGTTCCATTTCGAATCGTTCCATATCGAACGATTATCTATGTAAATTAAATTACGCTCATTTATCTCAAATGTCAACGCAGAAACAATGTGAAAATGCACATATTTGCAACGAGGATATGATTCATCTCACGTATAATGAAAGAAACGTACAATTAAAGGATTCATTAAAAAGGAGAACTTACTTTGTTACATCAAATGGGGTTATACCAGGAACCTTTTCAATTCATCGTTTCCGGAAGAAAAGTGGTCGAAATTCGTTTAAACGACCAAAAGCGCCAAGCGATTCAAGTGGCGGATCAAATCGAATTCACGAACCTGTCAACGAATGAACAGGTAGTTGTCCAAGTCACTGCACGTCAATCATTCAAAGATTTTCGAGAACTGTACGAACAGATTCCGCTCGAACAAATCGATTGTATCGGCTGGTCCATGGAGGAGTTATTAAACGCAACCTATACCATTTATTCAAGCGAATCCGAAAAACAATTCGGGGCACTGGCTTTAACGATTGAACGGAATTTCTAAGCGGAAGGAGCGAATCACCATCATTGCCACCATTAAACGTTTCATTGATCAGCAATATGTACATCCTACAGGACGGTTTGGCACATACATCGGGGAAAAAATGGTGAGACAACATCAACCTGAGACTGAGTGGACCGTAAATCTGCTGAACGTCCAACAAGATGACACCATTCTAGAACTTGGCTGCGGGGCAGGTTATGCCATCGAGCGACTTGTCCATCAATCATTAGCAAAACAGATTACCGGTATCGATTCTTCTTCTGCTATGCTACGTTCGGTACAAGAAAGAAACAAAGAGGCGATCCAATCCAATCGGGTCAAGGTACTGTATGGAGATTTAAATCAATTGGCGTTTCAAAATGAACAGTTCGATAAGGTATTTACGATACATACACTCTATTTTTGGGAAAACATCTCCGGTACCTTAGCAGCTCTCTATCATGCATTAAAGCCAGGCGGTCATTTCGTTATCACCTTTTGTGATGGTAAGAATGATGTCATTTGGACCGGCGTGAGAGATCTAGTCCAAGACGAACTCCTTCCTGCAGCAAGAAAACACGGATTTTCCGATATCTCATTCATTGAAGGTCCTGTTTCAAGGCAATTCCGTAACGTTGCAGTGATGGGCTATAAACCTTTCCATTAAATAAAAAAAGGAACGGTCGTCAGATGACGATCGTTCCTTTTATCTGCTTCATTCCGGCTCAACATGGACATGAATATCGTAGACACCATATTCATCCGTCAGCGTATCTTCGACTTTCGTCGCGATATCATGGGCTTGGTTGACGTTTAATTGCGAGTTGACAAGAATCACGACATCAACGACTTCATTATTCCCATAATTCCGTCCCTTGATCGACTTGATTCCTTTGACACCCTCTAAATCAAAAATCACATCTTCATACATCTTCAGCTTCTGTTCATCAAATCCATCCGACAATTCATGGGACGCTTCCGAGAAAATATCCCAAGCCGTTTTACAGATCAAGAATCCGACGATGATCGCTGTTGCGATATCAAGCCACGGCATCCCGAACTGTGACCCAATAATCCCGATCGTCGTCCCGATACTGACCCAGGCATCGGATAAGTTGTCTTTCGCAGCCGCCATGACGGCCTTGCTGTCAATTTTCCGTGATAAGTTCCGGTTGTAACGATAAACGAAATACATCACGATGGCGGAACCAATCCCGACGTAAGCCGCGACGATATCCGGCGACTCCTGCTTTCCTTCGAACAACGTCGAAACCGTATCAATCAAGACCTGTAGTCCAACTGCCATCATAATGAAGGAAGCGACCATCGAGGCAATCGTCTCACTTTTCCAGTGTCCGTATTTATGATTATCATCTGCCGGACGTCTTGAGATTCGTAATCCGATCAAAACCGCAATTGAGGCGATGATATCCGTCGTATTGTTTAAACCGTCTGCCCGTAACGCCGCTGAATCCGCCGTGTAGCCGACAATCAATTTGATGACCGATAAGACAATATAAGCAATGATGCTGATCATGGCACCACGCTCACCAAGCTTTAAATTATCATATTTTTGTTGATCCATTTTTGTCGCCCCCACTCGCTCTGTCGATTAGCAAACCTCATCGTAACAGGTCGAAATCAAGTGGGTCTATAGAAATCATTTTGCTTAAAACTAGTTAATTAACAAAAGACCAATAGTGTTTCCTAAAGGCAAATCATATTTAATCGTGTATTGGTGCTTCTTGTGCAATTTGCGCATACTCTTCTTACTTCGATCTACAACATTTTTGCAGAACCCGGTTCCTTTTCAATCATAATCCGTGCATCTTGCGTCCCGAATCAGTAGACTAAAGATACACACCAACAACAGGGGGAACTAACACATGAGTAACTACATTAAGAGTGAAGATACATTCAAAGAGTTAATCGCAAGCGAAACACCGGTCATTATCAAGTTCGAAGCCGACTGGTGCCCGGACTGTAAACGGATGGACTACTTTATGCCGGACGTCGAATCACAATTCAGCGAACTGCCGATCTATACGATCGACAAAGATGAATTCCCGGAAATCGCATCAGACAACGTCGTCATGGGTATCCCGAGCTTACTCGTCTTCCAAAATAACGAGAAACTGGGGCACTTGCACAGTGCCAACGCGAAAACACCGGAAGAAGTTACAGACTTCCTCAAGAAAAACTTCAACTAAACAGACGAAGACCCGCTTTCCGAAAAAATCGGAAGCGGGTCTTTTTTAGCGTTCGCAGGCGATGCCGTCTTTGTCACGGTCTTTTGATTTATTAAGGTTATAGGTCGCCAAACTGACGTGGGCAGCATGTTGTGTTTTTTTATAAATTGCTTTGCCGTTCTTATCGTATCCCGTCCGGTTTTTCAGACCTTTTTTCTTGGCGACGCCGCCTTTATAGGTTTTCTGCATTTCTGTACAATTCTTGAATGTCTTCGCTTTCGTTGCTGCATGGCTTTCCGCCGACGTCACGCTGATCAATGAAAGACTAAGTACACCGGTCATGATAAGTTTCACTGCTTTATTCATGTCCATTCCTCCTCGTTTTTAAAATACCAAATTTTAGTGATAATTTGATTATAGCGATTTTCATTAGAATTTGTTTTTAATTTTTGATTTTTAGAGGGATGATTTGTCAGACAGTTTTTATGAACGACGGTTTGTCAAATTAAGTGCAACACTTCTTCCGTGAAGACCTCGTATGCAGTTTTCCAGTTAAGACATTTTCGTGGTCTCCCATT